>CANJPN010000284.1 GCA_947475855.1 Bradyrhizobiaceae bacterium | reverse complement strand
TCTCGCGATTGCGATCGGCTTGCTGGTCGATTGCGCCGTGGTGATCGTCGAAAATGTCGAGCATAGGCTGGCGCACGTGAAGAACCCGGATCTGAAGACGCGATTGCGCGTGACGCAGAATGCCGTCAAGGAAGTCTCCACGCCACTCATCTCAGGCGTCGCCATTATCATCACGGTATTCATGCCGCTGCTCTCGCTGCAGGGGTTGGAGGGCCGGCTGTTCGGCCCCGTCGCGATGACCATCGGCTTCGCTCTCGCCGCCGCACTCCTGCTGTCGCTCACGGTCGTTCCTGCGGTCTCGGCCAGCGTGCTCAAGGCCGGCGTCGAGCATCAGCCATGGCTCATCCGGCGAATGCATTCGTTCTATTATCCCTTGCTGGAGCGCGTGATCGACCGGCCTTTACTGGTTGTCCTGCCCGTAGTCGCGAGTCTTCTGGTGACGGTTGCCGTCTATCCTCGGATCGGCTCCACTTTTTTGCCCGTCATGGATGAGGGCACTCCGGTGGTTACGGTGCGCAAGCATCCGACGATATCTGTGGAAGAGACCGCGCAAGCCGACTTGAGAATCCAGCGCCATCTGATGGAGCGGGTGCCGGAGATCCGCCGGGTCATCGCGCGCGCCGGTGCAGACGACCTTGGGCTCGACCCGGTCGGCCTCAACGAGTCGGACATCTTCTTTACTCTCAAGTCTCAATCGGAATGGCGCAAGCCCGACAAAATCTGGCTGATGGATCAGATTCGAGAAGCACTCAACGAGGTGCCTGGCATATCGTTCGCATTCGCCCAGCCGATAGACATGCGCGTTCAGGAGATGATCATTGGTGCACGTGGCGATGTCGTGGTGAAAGTGTTTGGCGAGGATATCAATCAGCTCAATCGTCTCGCTACAGCCATCGCAGGCGAGATCAAGAAGGTGCCCGGCGCTTCAGACGTTTTCGCCCTTCGCAACGAGGGGCTGCGCTATCTGACTGTTGCAGTCGACCGCATCAAGGCTGGTCGCTTTGGCCTCAATGCGGTGGACGTGCAGGACACCATTCGCGTCTGGGTCGATGGCCGACAGATCGGCACCGTGTTGGAAGGATCGCGCCGCATACCGCTGACGATCCGGGGCGAGGCCGACCTGAGGGTCTCGGCGGCCGCCCTCGGACGCGTGCCTGTGGTTCTGCCCACGGGCGGCACAGTGGAGTTGGCACAAATCGCCGACATTCGCATCGAGGACGGCCCCATCCAGGTCATCCGAGAGGAGGGGCAGCGCTTCGCAACGGTGCTCGCCAATGTGCGAGGCCGCGATCTCGTCGGCTTCGTCAACGATGCCAAGGCCGCCGTTGCAGCGAGCGTAACCGTCCCGCAGGGCTATTCATTCAACTGGGGCGGACAATTCGAAAACCAGCAACGCGCATCCGCTCGCCTGGCCATCGTGTTGCCGATCGCGTTGGCGGCCATCTTTCTGCTGCTGTATCTGACCTTCGGCTCCGTTCGTCAGGCAATTCTGGTGTTCTGCAACGTGCCATTCGCCACAATCGGCGGCGTGATCGCGTTGTGGGCCTCTGGCGAATTGCTGTCGGTTCCAGCTTCCGTTGGCTTTATCGCGCTGATCGGTATCGCCGTGCTCAACGGAGTCGTGCTGATCTCTTGTATCAACGAGATCATCGAGGACGAGACGACGACCTTCAGGGGAGCCGTCATCGAAGGCACCAAGCGGCGCCTACGCCCGGTGATGCTGACCGCAAC
This sequence comes from Bradyrhizobiaceae bacterium, assembly GCA_947475855.1. Taxonomy (GTDB): domain Bacteria; phylum Pseudomonadota; class Alphaproteobacteria; order Rhizobiales; family Hyphomicrobiaceae; genus CAMDPA01. The sequence goes on along the minus strand of CANJPN010000284.1, from coordinate 6,051 downwards.
AATTGCAGCACTCGGCCTCGTCCCGTTCCTGTTTGCTACAGGCCCCGGCGCCGAGATCCAGCGCCCACTGGCCATTGTCGTGATCGGCGGCCTCATCACTGCAACGGCACTCACGCTTTTACTGCTGCCGATCCTCTACGATCGGTTTGCAGTTTCGTCGGCTGCGCGACGCCTGATCGAGGAAAAAGAACAAGGCAGGGGGCTGAAGGATCCGGCCATCGGGGCGGGTTACAGCGACGAGAGCACTCGAGTGGAAAAGCAGGGTGGACTTGCGGGGATTGCCGCGGCAGCGCTATTGTGTTGGCGGAGCGTCCTGACGCTAGTCGACCTCAGATCCAAGTGGAGACATGAAGGCAAGGCCGATACGTCGTGAGGTCAGGAGGGAGCCGCTTTGCTCAACACCCGTTGTTCATCTGAGACGAGCCACGAATCCCACCCGAGGAGCGCTTCAATTCATGATCGACCTCGCGGTTTCGAACTTGCTATCGCCAATGGTTCTGTTCTTTGTGCTTGGGCTCTCTGCATCGCTGGCAAGGTCCGACCTCAGCATTCCCGAGGCGATAGCCAAAGGCATGGCGCTCTATTTGATGATGGCCATCGGGTTCAAGGGGGGAGCCGGAGTCGCCGTCCATGGCATCGACAGCAGACTGGTGTACTCTCTTCTCGCCGGGCTGATCCTCAGCGCATCGATTCCCATCATTGCGTTCTGCATTCTCTCTCGCGCAACCGAGCTATCGCGTGTCGACGCCGCAGCGGTCGCTGCACACTATGGGTCGATCTCAATCGTCACCTTTCTGGCAGCCATGCAGGCGCTGGACAGTGCCGGCTTGCGATACGAGAGTTACATGGTGGCCGTTGCAGCTGCGATGGAAGCGCCTGCGATCATCGTTGCGCTGTGGCTGGCGCGGAACGGAGGCAAGCAACCTGGCCCCGGCACCATCCACGAGGTGGCGCTGAATGGCTCGATTGTCGTTCTCGTAGGTTCATTTGCGATCGGAGGGATATCAGGTGCGGATGGATTGAAATCGATCGCATCATTCATCGTCGATCCGTTCAAGGGGGTATTGTGCCTGTTTCTGCTGGATATGGGCGTGATTGCCGGTCGCGGGCTGCGTGATGGCCGACGGACCTTGTCGCGCGCCGTGGTAGCCTTTGGGATCTACATGCCCTTGATCGGCGCCGCTCTGGGAATGGTAGCTGCACGAATTGTCGGGCTCTCTCCTGGTGGAACCGCGTTGATGATGACGCTGTGCGCAAGCGCTTCCTACATTGCCGTCCCGGCGGCGTTGCGGCTTGCCTTGCCCGAAGCCAAGCCGTCGATCTATCTGCCACTCTCGCTCGGCGTGACCTTTCCATTCAACATGACCATCGGAGTTCCGCTTTATCTCTTCGTGGCATCAATGTTCCGCTGAGGCACCGCCATGCAGACATTTCTCAAGAAGCGCATCGAGATCATGGTCGAGGCGCCTTTGGTTGCAAGGGTTCTTGCGCTACTCGATGAGCGCAACGTCACGGGCTACACCGTGCTGCCGGCGATCGCGGGCAGGGGCAGAGGCGGCAGCTGGCACCGCGACGGCCTTGTCGGTCAGGCCGGTGCCGTCGTTCAGATCGTCAGTATCGTGGACGAAAGCCGCGTCGATGAGGTTTTGGAGCCGCTGTTTGCACTCGTGTCACGGCAGATTGGGATCGTCTCCGTCTGCGATGTCCAAGTAATCCGGCGGGATCACTTCTGATTTCTCAATTGGCCGCCGTGTCAATGACCGCGACGATGTTGAGACCACGCGAGATATGCGGCTCCGAGGCCGCCAGCCAGAGCCCAGATCAGGCTCGTCTGAAGGCTCGCGACGAGAATGAAGTGCTGAAAGCAAAAGAACGTCGCGGCCGCGACGACTATGTGCATAGCACCTCGAGCAGGCGCGGGCATGATTTTTGGTCCGGATGAAAGCGAGGGCTCCGTCATGGACGGAGCCCTCGCTCCATTTGGCATCAGACGTATTAGACCCCGACAATTGAGCACTCGGCATCACCGCTCCAGCGCTCGCCCAGGCCAAGTGACTGCTATCGGAGGTGCATCGACGTTGAAGAACAATCGTCTTGTTCGGGTTAGCACCAACAATTGCCATCGCGCACGCGAGTGATCCGTCTTCGCCGTGTCGTATATTTCTGCATCGCTCTTGGGCCGGTAATCGGTCGCGTGTTCGATGCCTGGCCAACAGGTTTTGCAAGAAACTCATGCTAGCGAAAGGCTGCAGCAAGTCGCCTATCTCGCGTTCGCTATGACCGAGGCGATGGCTCTATTCGCGCTCATCGTCACTTCATCATTTTTTTCGTGGGTTGATTGTGGGAGGTCGAGAGCGCCGGCGGGTTGATCCGCAGGGTGTTGAAGCGGCAATCGCTAAAATCGATCAGATGGAACGCGATTCCTGATTGGCGAAGTCGCTGCGGAACCTTCACCATCTTAGACAATCGGATATGCCGATCGGATTGTGGGCCAGATGGGAGAAGCCTCGCTTTCAGGTCAGGTTTGATCGCGGGGCGGATGATGTCGCCTAACTCGGACCAATCCGTCGGACATCGGGCATCGCTGGGTTGGTTACTCAAGCAGAGCAAAGTTGTTCGCCGATGCTCTCTAAAGGGGTGCTCCAGCGGCGGCTGTCCTTTCGGGTCAAACTCTCATGGGATGGATTATTGCAGAATGCGCGTTCTCGTTGCCACCGATACTTGGCGACCGCAGGTCAACGGCGTTGTGCGATCGCTGGAGGCCCTCGCAGCTCATGCACCAAGTCTGGGTGCGAAACTGAGCTTCCTGACCCCTGGCCACTTCCGCTCGGTTCCGCTCCCCGGCTATCCAGAGATCCGCCTAGCTCTCGCCAGTTCACGGATGGTCGTCCGCTTTCTGGATGAGCGCAATCCCGACTACATACATATCGCTACAGAAGGGCCGGTCGGGCGCGCGGTGCGAAAGGCGTGCCTGCGGCAGGGGTGGCGTTTCACCACCGCCTACCATACCCGTTTCCCGGAATACGTCGCTCATCGACTCCCAATTCCCAAGAGCGTCATCTATTCCCAAGAGCGTCATCTATTGGCTGCTACGCCGCTTCCATAACGCAAGCGAGCGGACACTCGTGGCGACGGCAAATATGGAGAGGGAGCTTCGGCAAAGGGGCTTTACCGGGCTGTCGCGGTGGTCGCGCGGGGTGGACACAGGACTGTACCGCCCACGGACCGACCTCTGCTTGAACCTTGCACGCCCGATCTTTCTCAATGTCGGGCGGCTTGCAGCGGAAAAGAACCTTGATGCCTTTCTCAGCTTGTCCCTTCCCGGGACCAAACTCGTCGTGGGTGATGGACCTGAGAGAAGCCGGCTAGAGGCGGCGTATCCGGAGGCGCGCTTTCTGGGGGCGCTGGAAGGCGAGGCCTTGGCCGAGATCTATGCAGCCGCCGATGCTTTCGTCTTTCCCAGCAAGACCGACACGTTTGGAATGGTTCTCCTTGAAGCGCTGGCTTCGGGTCTTCCAGTCGCCGCCTATCCGGTCATGGGCCCGTTGGACGTCCTGGAAGACTCCGACTGCGGCATCCTGGATGCGGATCTTGGCCGCGCCGCTCTGGCGGCACTCGCAATCCCACGGGAACGTTGCCGGAAATACGCGTCTCGCTTCCTGTGGAGCCAGAGCACACGCCAGTTCCTGGACGCGGTGGAGCACGGGGGAACAGCGCAGGGGCGTCTCTCGAACGAGAGCGGGGCCAGCAGACGGCTCGGCTGCACCTGAAGCAGTTTAGAGATACCGTAGAATTGCAGTTGGCTCGTCCTCGGAGGAGCCAACTCGATATTCTGCCAATGACCTGATTAGCAGAAACATTCTGGTCCGGATCACTGTGGTCGGCAAGGGACGGTTTGGGTCAGGGACGGTTAGGGTCACATCTAGAGAAGTCAATCTGTCACGCGAATGGCGGTCGGTTCGGCGTCGATAGCTGAAGGTCTGGGAACGCAGCCAGAACGAGTCAGCAGCTCCCCAGATTCCCGACATGCTCGGCCGTGACTGCCACCTCAAGTGCTTGGGTCACTTTCTGCCCTGCGCCTCGAATCGAATGGTGCGCCGCACAAAGCTCCATCGTCATCAATTGCGGACATTCGGCACGATCAAGCCGATCCTGCCAGCTTCGTCGACCAGGGGGTCTGCTATGTGAGGCATCGCGCTCTACTGCATCGAGGCTGACGACGGTTCGCGCCGACTCGAACCTTCGCTATAGTCCGCTGCATCACGAGCCAAGCCTGCCAACCAACCCGGTCCGAATATCATGGCGTCAAATGATGGCAACAGGAGCGCGCGCCGCATTTCGCCCGCGGAGGCCGCCGCTTTGGTGAAGTCCGGAGACTGGGTCGACTACGGCTTCGGCATGGGCCAGCCCGATGCCTTCGACACGGCGCTTGCTGCGCGCCGCGACGCGCTCTCGAGCGTCAAAGTTCGTGCCTGTCTCTCGGTGAAGCCACGCGCCGTACTGGAGGAGGATCCCGAGGGCCGCGCCTTCGGCATGCTCAACTGGCACTTCGGCGGCTACGACCGGCGCATGCACGACAAGGGCCGCACCAACTACATCCCCATGAACTTCGGCGAGGCGCCCGACAACTACCGGCGCTTCATCGAGCGGGTGGATGTCGCTTGCCTGAAGGTCTGCCCGCGCGACGCCAACGGCTTTTACAATTTCGGCGGCGCTGGCACCTACCACGGCGCCATGATGGCGAAGGCTGCGATCCGCGTCGTCGAGGTGTCGAACGCGATGCCCTACTGTCACGGTTCCGACAACGGCATCCACGAGAGCGAGGTCGACTATGTCATCGAGGGCGACCACGCGCCCATCACGGAGATGAGCAACCCACCGGTCTCCGAGATCGACCGCCGCATCGCCACCCTGATCGCCGCCGAGATCGATGACGGCTCGTGCCTGCAGATCGGCATCGGTGCCATGCCGAATGCGGTCTGCTCGATGCTCAAGGTGGCGGGCGTCAAGGACCTCGGCATCCACACCGAAATGATGGTCGATGGCATGGTCGAGCTGTTCGAGGCCGGACTCATCACGGGCGCGCGCAAGGCCGTCGATCGCGGTAAGTCCGTTTACACCTTCGCGCTTGGCTCTCAGAAGCAGTACCAACTGATCAACAACAATCCCGACATCCTCTGCCGGCAGGTCGACTACACCAACCTGCCGCACATCATTATGCAGAACCCGCGTACGGTCTCGATCAACAACACGACGCAAATGGATCTGCAGGGTCAAGCGGCCTCAGAGAGTGCGGGCCATCGCCACATCTCCGGCACCGGCGGCCAGCTGCAATTCGTTCGCGGCGCCTATGCCGCGCCTGAAGGCAAGTCGTTCATGTGCTTTTCTTCGACATACACGCGGAACGGCAAAGCGGAGAGCCGCATCGTTCTTGAGCTTTCGCCGGGCAATGTGGTGACGACCCCGCGCACCGACATCATGTACGTCGCGACCGAGTACGGTCTGATCAATCTCAAAGGCCTGTCGGTTGCCGAGCGTGCGCTGGCGCTGATCGCAATAGCACACCCCGACTTTCGCGAGGGCCTTGAGCGCGCAGCGCGGGAGAAGGGCCTGATCCCCCGCTGGTTCCGCTGAAGTGGAGTACCGGGCGGCTGGGATGTTCATACCAGCGACGGGCCAACGACAGGACTGACGACCATGGTTAAGCCACGAGAGGCGACCTGGAGTGAACTCAAGGCCGAGCTGGCGCAGTTCGATCGCGCCGGACTTCTTGCGCTTGTCAAGGATCTGCACGCCCTCAATCCGGCAAATCGTGCGTTTCTGTCTGCGCGGCTCGGAGTCGGCAGCGATCCTCTGATATCCTTCAAGATAGTGATCTCGCGATGGATTTATCCCGACTTGATGAAGGGGCAGGATGTGTCAGTGGCCAAGGCCAAGAAGGCGATCGCCGACTATCGCAAAGCGATTGGTCGCCCCGAGGGCCTGGCCGAACTCGGCATCTTCTATTGCGAAGAGGCAGCGCGTCTCGTCGGCGATTGCGGCTTTGAAGAT
>CANJPN010000283.1 GCA_947475855.1 Bradyrhizobiaceae bacterium | reverse complement strand
GGTTACAACTTCGCCAGGCTGCTGGCGTGGCTCAGAGAGCTTTGGCGCGTCCTGCTTGCGACCCTCGCCTTGATGCGTCTCGCCGGCCCCCCACCAGCGACGCCTGCATTGACTGCAACCTGATCGCCCCAAACTTCACGGCCGACGAAATAAACTTGGACCTCCAGAGCGGAGCCGAACCAGATCGGGCCGAGCACTCATGCAAAGCCCGACAGCTCACTCTTCCAGCCGGACCAGCACCACGCCTTCCTGTACGAGATCGCCGGCAACAGCCATCACCTCGGCGATCTTGCCGTCACGCGGCGCAATCAGCGTGTGCTCCATCTTCATCGCTTCCAGAACGAGCAGCGGATCGCCCTTGTCGACCGACTGGCCGGGAGATACCTTCACAAGCTTAACCAGCCCTGGGATCGGCGCCATCACGCGATCTTCGCCAGCCGCATCGTCCTCGAGACCGACAAGCGCGTCCGGCACCGTGAAACGCACACAGCGACCGCTCACGTAAACGGCAATCTCCGCCCCCTCCGCCACGATCTCCGCCTCGCGCGTTACGCCGTTCGCTTCGTAGCGCACATGCGAACCGCCTTGTCCCGCTCCGCGCAGCGCAAACGCAAACATCAGTCCCCCGCTGGTAACGACGACTTCCCTCGCATCGCGCATCTCGACGATCGCCTCGATGCGCTCCTTGCCATGAACCAGGTGCGCGTGAAGAACCGCCGCTCCCCACTGCCGCCATCCCGTCATCGACACCCAAGGATCGGGCGACACTCTATCCACCCGCCCCGCGATCCCGCACGCAACAGCCGCTGCAAGCGCGATCGTCTCGATATCCGGCTTTTCACTGGCCGTCAGCGCGTTCAGATCGCGTTCGATCAACCCGGTGTCGACATCGCCTGCGACGAACGCCGGGTGCCGCGACAGAGCGGCCAAGAACGCAATGTTTGTAACCACCCCGGAAGCCCGCGTCGCCTCCAGCGCCCGCGACAGCTTGCGCAACGCCGACGCGCGATCTCGCCCATGCACGATCACCTTCGCGATCATCGGATCGTAGTACGGAGTGATCTCGTCGCCGGCCCTGACACCCGTATCGACGCGCGCAAGCTTCACCGGCAACCGCAGAGACGTCAGCCGCCCCGTTGCCGGCGCGAAGTTACGCTCAGCATCCTCCGCATAGATCCGGGCCTCGAACGCGTGGCCGCGGATCGCGAGCTGGTCCTGCCGCAGCATGAACGTTTCGCCCGCCGAGACCCGCAACTGCCACTCCACGAGATCGCGGCCAGTGATCGCCTCCGTCACAGGATGCTCGACCTGCAATCGAGTATTCATCTCCATGAAGTAGAAGCGGTCGGCCCTCAGCCCCTCGCTCGCATCGACGATGAATTCCACCGTGCCCGCCCCGCGATAGCCGACGGCGAGCGCCGCCTTCACCGCGGCCTCACCCATCGCCGCGCGCATCTCCGGCGTCATCCCCGGCGCAGGTGCTTCCTCGATCACCTTTTGATGCCGCCGCTGCAACGAACAATCCCGCTCGAACAGATGCACCGCGTTACCGCGCGCATCCGCGAACACTTGCACCTCGATGTGCCGTGGCCGGGACACGTACCGCTCCACGATCACGCCCGCGTCGCCGAAACTCGACATCGCCTCGCGCTGCGCACTCTCCAGCGCCGTTGAAAAATCCTGCGGGCGTTCGACCCGCCGCATCCCCTTGCCACCACCGCCCGCCCGCGCCTTGATCAGCACGGGATAACCGATCCTCTCCGCTTCCTCTGCGAGAACAGCAAAATCCTGGGACTCACCGTGGTAGCCGGGAACGACCGGTACGCCCGCCGACACCATCATCCGTTTCGCCGCGTCTTTCAGGCCCATCGCCCGGATCGCCCCGGCCGGCGGTCCGATGAACACCAGCCCCGCCGCTTCGCATGCCTCCACGAACGCTGGGTTCTCCGACAGGAAGCCGTAACCAGGGTGCACCGCTTCCGAGCCCGAACGCTTCGCAGCTTCGATGATCGCGTCAGAATTCAGATAGCTTTCCGCAGCCGGCGCGGGACCTATCCTGTAGGCCTCATCAGCTTCTTCTGCGTGCATCGACTGCCGGTCGGCATCCGAATAGACTGCCACGCAGCGAATCCCGAGCCGTCGCGCGGTTCGCATCACTCGCACGGCGATCTCGCCGCGGTTGGCGATCAGGATGGTCTTGAACATGGATTGTCAGCCGCAGCCGGATTGAAGTGTCTCGACGCCGACTATAGCAAGAACCCGTCCGCGCCGGCATGCATCAATCGCAGCGGTGATCCAGGTTGCATTACCACGGTACATTCCGCGAAGCACAACGAGAAACATGCCTATGCCACGCCCACGCATCTACCTCGCCGGCCCCGAGGTGTTCCTGCCCACCGCGAACGAAGTTGGCCGCATCAAGTGCGCTGTCGCCGCAGAATATGGCTTCGACGGCATCTATCCCCTCGATGCGAGCCTTGACCTGTCAGGCCTCGACAAGCGCGCCCAGGCGACGCTCATTTCCCGCAGCAACGAGGATCTGATGCGGACCTCCGATGCCGTGATCGCGAATCTCACGCCGTTTCGAGGCGCCTCTGCCGACGCCGGCACGGCCTTCGAAGTCGGCTTCATGCGTGCGCTCGCCCGCCCGGTGCTCGGCTATACCAACACCCCCCTCGACTATGTTCCACGTGCCACCGCTGTCCGAAGCTTACCGCGCCTGCCTTTCGACGCCGACGCGGCGTCGGTCGCCATCGAGGACTTCGATTTGTCGGAAAACCTGATGATCGAAATCGCCATTCAAGCTTCCCGCAGCAGCCTAGTTCGCCATCAAGCTCCGGCAGGCCAGGAAATGACCGACCTGACAGCTTTTCGCGTCTGCCTGGACGAAGCCCGGCGGCTATTGCTGGTCTAGCTCCCGCCGGCTCTGCTATTGTGTCTCCATGAACCAGCAGGTGCTCACCAGCCCCACGACACAGGAAGCCGAGGGTCTCCCCCGCCGGCGCTGGACGGTCGCCGAAATCGAGAAGCTGTGCGAACTCGGCGTGTTCGGCGGCATCGATCGCCCACGCGAGCGCTTCGAGTTGATCGGAGGCGAGATCGTCCCCTTGAATGCCAAAGGCACCGTCCACGAAGTCGTGAAAATGGAACTGCAGCGGTATTGGTTCCCGTTGGTGGCTATGATCGACGTATCGCTCGTGACCGAAACCACCCTGCGCTACGCGCCGGACAGCTTCTTGGAGCCGGACTTCTTCTTCTGGCCGCGGTCCATCCATCTCCGCGACATCACCTGCCCGAGCGCCTTCCTGCTCGTCGAGGTCGCCGACAGCAGCATGTCCTACGACACCGGACGCAAAGCCGCGATCTACGCTCAGCTCGGCTTGCGCGAGTACTGGGTCGTGAACGCCAACACGCTTGCCACGCGAGTGCATCGAATGCCCAACGAGAATGGCTTCCAGCTCATATCCGAGCATGCCAGCACAGAGCGCATCGTTCCCACATTGCTGCCTGCCTTGGCGGTCTCCCTCGCGCACCTCGGCCTATCGCCGCTGTATTGACCTTAACTTCCACTCGCTTCCCGCATGCCTCCCCGCCATATCCGCGCAGCGCTGTCTCCCCCTGTCGACGAGCCCGTCCAAGTGCGATAGAGGGTCGAAATCCCGTTTCTCTCCTCCCTCCAAGGCGATAGCTGACAGCGGAAATGAAGACCGCCCCATTCGAATACTCACGCCCCGCCACGCTCGACGAAGCCTGTGCGCTTCTCGCAGCCGACCCGGACTCACGCCTCATCGCCGGTGGCCAGACCCTGGTGCCGATGATGGCCATGCGGCTCGCCCGCCCCTCGCGGCTGATCGACATCCAGCGCATCCCGGAACTTCGCGGCATCCGCGAAGACGGCGACGTGGTCGTCATCGGCGCGGCCACGCGGCAGATGGAAACCGAGCGCTCCGCGCTGGTCACCTCGAAGTTACCGCTCCTCGCCGCTGCAATCGTTTGGGTCGGACACGCGCCGACCCGCGCGCGCGGCACCGTCGGCGGCTCCATTGCCAACGCGGATCCCGCAGCCGAGATTCCGCTCGTTCTGGCAACGCTGGGCGGCCACGTCGTCGTCAAGGAAGGCGGCACCCGCCGCGACGTCTCGATGCCCGATCTCGTGCTCGGTCCGATGACGACCTCGGTTCCAGCCGCCGGATGCATCGTCGAGGCACGTTTTCCCGTCTGGAAGGACAAACGTGTCGGCGTTGGATTCCACGAGGTCAGCGCCCGCAAGAGCGACTTCGCCTACGTCTCGGCAGCAGCACAGGTCGCGCTCGACGAAACCGGTCGCTGCACCCGTCTCGCCATCGGTATAGGCGGCGCGACGCCGGTGCCGACGCGCCTCGACAGCGTCGAGTCCGCGCTCGAGGGCCAGATCTTGACGGCAGAGAAAGTCCGCGCTGCGCTCGTTGCAGCCACGGCCGACATCGAAATAATGCGCGACAGCCACGCCAGCGACGCCTACCGCCGCCGCGTCGCCGTCGGCCTCGGCCAGCGTGCGATCATGGATGCCGCCGCGAATTCCAAGGGAGGCCCCGCGTGAAAGTCGAATTGAAGGTCAATGGCGCCACGCACGCAGCCGAAGTCGAGACGCGCACCACACTGCTGGACTGCATCCGCGACAACCTCAATCTGACGGGCGTCCACACCGGCTGCGAGCACGGCGTGTGCGGCGCATGCACCGTTCTGATCGACGGTGAACCCGCGCGCTCCTGCCTCATGTTCGCCTGTCAGGCCGACGGCTACGAGATCACCACGATCGAAGCCCTGGCGCCTGCCCCCGGCGAGCTCGGCGTCATCCAGGATGCCTTCTGCGAAATGCACGGCATGCAGTGCGGCTACTGTACGCCAGCGATGATCCTCACGGCCCACGCCCTCTTGAAGCGCAACGCAGCCCCCACGCGCGACGACATCGTCGATGCGATTTCCGGCAACATCTGCCGCTGCACCGGCTACGGCCAGATCGTCGAGTCGATCGAGCTGGCCGCCCTGCGCATACGCGGCACGAACGAGGCGAACACGCCATGAGCGCGGGCCGTATTTCCGTAGGGTGCGGTAGCGCGACTGCGCGTACCGCACCGCTGAGCTTGAACGTGGTGCGGCACGCTACGCTACCGCACCCTACGACGCGTGCGGTGCATCGATGACCACCCCCACCAACTTCCGCTACATCGGCAAGCCGCGCCGCGTCCGCGAGGACCGCCGCTTCGTCGTCGGCCAAGGCAAATACGTTGCCGACGTGAAGCTCGACGGCACGCTGCATGTGGCGCTCGTCCCCTCGCAGCACCCGGCCGCCAAGATCCTGAAGATCGATGCCTCCGCCGCACTCGCGATGCCGGGCGTTCACTACGTCCTGACCGGCGACGAGCTGTCGAAGGCCGTCGAGCCGATGATGAACGGTCTCAACACGCCGAAGGTGCGCCGCTTCTCGCTCGCCGTCGGCCAGACCCGCTACATGAACGAGTGGGTCGCCGCCGTCGTCGCCGACACGCGCGCGCTCGCGGAAGACGCCGCCGAACTGGTCGAAGTCGACTACGAACCCTTGCCGTTCGTGATCGGCAACGAGGAAGCCTACGACAAGTCCTCGCCGCTCGTGCACGAGGAGCACGGCACCAATACGCTCCTCGACAAGACATTTGTTTGGGGCGACGTCGACAAGCACTTCGCAGAAAGCCCCAAGAGCGTAAAGTTCCGCGTCACCTGGGGCCGCAGCGCCACCGTGCCGATCGAAACCTTCGGCGTCATCACCCGCTGGGATCCCTGGCGCGAGATTTTGGAAGTCTGGGCCTCGATCCAGATGCCCAAGTACTCCGATCAGATCGCGCGCGCGCTTCGCATTCCAGCCACTCAGGTCCGCGTTTATCAGGACGTCGACGTCGGCGGCAGCTACGGCGTCAAGCGCGGCATCAAACACACCGTTCTCGCAGCCTATCTCGCCCGCAAGCTCGGCCGCCCTGTGCGCCTGATCGAGGACCGGCTGGAGAACATGCGCGCGGGCGACATGCACGGCCCCGACCGCATCTTCGACGTCGAGGTCGGCTTCGACAACGATGGCCTCATCAAAACGATGCGGATGCGCGCACTCGACAACGTCGGCGCATATGCCGGTCGCTCGCCGTTCCAGTTGGGCAAGCCCATCGGCGCGATCTGCGGCCCCTACACGATGCAGAGCGTGCAGTATCACGCAGTCTCCGTGCTCTCGAACAAGGCCGCGCAGGAAGCCGTGCGCGGCTTCGGCCAGGCGCCGACGAACTACGCGATCGAGACGGCGCTCAACAAGGTCGCGGAAGCCGTCGGCATCGACCACCTCGAAGTCCGCCGTCGCAACCTCATCAAGACCACACAATTCCCCTACCTGATCCCTTCGGGCACGACCTACGACAGCGGCGAATACCACACCGTCCTCGACAAGACGCTGGCGCACGTCGGCGGCTGGAACGCGTTGATTGCCGAACGCGATAGCTTGCGCAAAGCCGGCCAGCTTGCCGGTATCGGCATCGCCGCTTGCCTGGAACCGTCGGGCGGAAATTCGTCATTCGAGCCACTTCTCAATCCAGCCAACACCACGACGACCTGGATGGATTCCGTCCGTGTCATGATCGATGGCGTGGGTTCGATCACCGCGACCATCCACACGACGTCGGCAGGGCAGGCCCACGAACAGCTCTGCGCCACCGCGCTGGCCGAGGTGCTCGAGATCGATCCCGATCGCTTTCGTATCGTACGCGCGGACAGCCTCATGTCGCTGCCGTCGAACTCCCCCGTCGGAAGCCGCATGGCCGTGATGCTCGGCGGGGCCTGCTTCAACGCCGGCAACAAGATGAAGGCGAAGCTCGTCAAGATCGCAGCCAAGCGCTTCGGCGTCGATGAAACGGCCGTCGAGTACAGTGAAGGGCGCTGCATCGAGAAGGCGACGGGTAAGGCGCTCGAGTGGATGGATCTCGTCACCATCGCCCATCGTCACTTCCACGAGTTGCCCGAGGGCATGGAGCCCGGCCTCGAAGTCTCGGCCGTCTATCAGGTGCCGACCGGAAACAAGCTCCCGGAAAACGACCGGGTCCAGATGTACCCGTGCCATTCCTTCGAGTTCCATCTCGTGCTGCTCGTGCTCGATCCGGTAACCGCCAAGCCCGAAATCAAGCGCTACGTGATCGGTCACGATTGCGGCGTGCAGATCAACCCGCTCGTCGTCAAGGGGATGACGCTCGGCGGCATCGCCCATGGCCTCGGCGCGGCGCTGCTGGAAGAATTCGTCTATGACAGCGAAGGCCAGATGATGAGCCAGTCGCTGATGGACTACCTGTTGCCGTCATCTCACGAAGTGCCGAAAGTCGAGATTGTGCATCATTGCACCCCCTCCCCCGTCTCCGTGTTCGGCCAGAAGGGCTCCGGCGAGTCGGGCTATCTCGGGTCGCCCGCCGCGATCTCCAGCGCCATCAACGACGCGGTCCAGCCCCTCGGTCTGTTCTTCGATAAGCTTCCTATCCGCATTTCCGCGCTGGGAGATGCGATAGCGACCCGTCTCGAGAAATAGTCGGCGCGTTCCTCGCACATGCCGCGTAACGGGCATCATCCGACCAGACGGAATCACTTTCGCGATTCCCTGGTCCGATGAAGATGCTTTGGATCCGATGGATTAGAGCCGTTTCATCCGATCGTTCGATCGCCCCCCGGCGATCGAGTATGATCGGATACTGCTCAGTTGTTGGTGGCGCACATCGCAGAAGCGGCTTGCACCTTCGTGACCT
>CANJPN010000282.1 GCA_947475855.1 Bradyrhizobiaceae bacterium | reverse complement strand
CGCGCCGCTACATGAGCCTGGAAACGATGGCCGGCTTCTGCGATGATGCCACCGTCAGGCCGCCGGCAATCCCGGCCGCCTGACAATCCGAGCCGCGGCGCTCCGGATCATGCCTGTGGGCTTACACCACGTGTTGGGGCACTACCACCACGCTTCCCCAGGGTTCGAAAGAGGACAGCCATCGAGCGTCCATCGGCCTTAGTTGGGTTGGCGTGAGATCTGGAAATTCTGCAGGCGGGTCGATGTCGTTCAGCCGTCCTTTCGATGTAGGATGTCGAGCTAACATCGGAGCATCGACGCGACCGCCTCGAGACCTGTCGTAGATGAGCCGGCAAGGCACTCCGAGGTCTGCGAGTTCGTCCATGTCTTCTTTCACCGCCAGCAATCGATGGCGCTGCGCGCCGAACAACGCGCGCCGCATGTGCCAAAAATCGGGAAGCCAATAGAGGGGCGGATTAAGTGGCACATCATCGCGATCGGCAAAAAGCTTGTGCAGATGGGACAACATCCGATTGTACCCGGATTTGCCCGCGTACTTTGGTCGCCTTCGGGTGGCAATCGCAAGATCGATATCCCCCACAGTTTCGGCCTGGCGCAGCACACTACCGAACAGCCATACTTCCTCGACGTATCTTACGGCTTCGTCATCGCTATTCATGGCGTCAACTCGCGTGAGAAAGTCGTCCAGGACTTGCAGGGCTTTTGCGAGCGGCGTGCGGGGGCTGGCTTTGCCTCGCGCCAGCGCTTCTCCCGCAGCTGTTACTATCAACCCATCGCGATCTTCGATGAAAGAGCGGTCGAGACACTCTTCGAAAACGATTGCGCCGTCGCGACGATGAGAAAAAATAGACTTCAGTTCTATCATGCACCCCGGCGAGTTGGTCCGCATAAATCCGCGTATGGCATTCTTGAACAATACGGGTTTGTAACCCGCAATCCGAAGCTGCTTATCGAAGTTTATGCTCATCTTTAGCAACGCGACCAGCGCGCCCTCCTGAGAAAGATTAGCGCTCTGATAGTGAGAGGTTATGGCGAAGCTATGTCAGTAGGCGGAATATGAGCACCTTAAAGGTTCTATAAAGCCAGTCGAAATGGGTAATTGTGACGGACCATGGGCTGGTGTGGATGGGTTTTGTGTAGTTTAATAAATCACAGAAAATGCTTCCCCTTGGGTCCGAATGGAAAAGCCAGATTCGTTGCTCATCGAGTTGTGTAGATAACAACGGTTGCGCGGCCGCCCGCTGCAACTTCCAATCCAGTCTGAGCGCCAACCAGGCGTGCCCAGACGACGGCTGCTGATATGCTCGAAGTCAGGTGCTGGTGGGTTCGGGCTGGCTGCCCTAATCCACCAACCATCGCGATGATCGTTTGGCGATGTCTATCGACGGGAAGTACCACTTCGACCGCATCATGCCCCGCTACTGGGAGGTCGAGGCTCGGAAGTGCGGATATGATCCCGATAGAGCCTTGGCCGATATCAGGGACCTGATCGCGCATATTCCGGATGAGACCCGAGAGCTATTGGCGATCTGCCAGTCCGAAGGTTCTGCGACCGAGGATCTAAAGAAGCTGACCAAGCTTCTTATCGCGCGCTGCGCCGAACTCGCCAAGACTTATGGGGCTGAAGCGATGGGTCCGGACCAGAGCCGCCTACCCGGCCTATGAGCATTGCGACATTCTTGAACATGCCCACACCCGGTGACTTGCTACCAATGTGCTATCCATGGGGCCGTCTCTGGGTTGGATATTTTTCTAGGTGATTGAAAAGATTGATTACGGGGGCGTGCAACCAACTTGATTTGCGGCTGGAGGCGTTGTTGGCGGCGATTGTCACCCCGATGACGGCAGCTGTCGGCTACGCTTGATGCCGGCTCAGCTCCGCGGCATCGGCGGCGCAGCAGGCCACCGCCTGCGCCGTCTGTTTGAGCAGGCTCTCCACTTCACTGCCTGTGGCTCCATCCGCAAGCTGCGTAACGGTTTCCAAACTCGCCAGCACGAGCAGCGGTAGGGCCTTGCGCTCGACCAGTTCGCGGATCTGACCCGGCGTCGCGACCGTGGCGTCGGCCGGCAGCTCGCCGAGCAGCGCGAGCCTTGCCGCGACACTGTGCGAAATCGCCTGCACGAGGAGCGGCGGCGCCTCCTCCGGAAAGCCGCCGGTTGCCAGAACCTGGGCCTTGCGCAGCGCGCGCTCGGCCAAGGTCCGCAGCTCGGCGGCGCGCGCCACGGCCAGACGTGCAGCCTCGTCTCCTTCATTCCGCGTCGGCGCCTGATGCAGCACGCGCGCCGCACCACCGGTGAATTGCAGCAGTCCTCTGGCCTGCAGTCGCTGCAGGGCGAGCCATGTTGCCCGATCGATGACCTCCACGGACGGCCCATCGGCGCCCGTTGCTGCGAGCCGTTTGATCTCGGCTGCCAGCCCCGCCCGATCGAGGTCGAGCACGGCCAGAATGTTTGTCCGACCGTCGTCGGTCTGGCGCGCTTCGATCAGCAAGGTCCGATCGCCATGCTGGCGCACTAGCTCGCCGGCCAAGACTTCCTCCAGCGGGATTACGCGCTCCGGCGCGACCTCGGCGGCCTGCATCAAACTCTGCAACCGCTCGATCATCGCGCCGCGGCCCGACGGCATCTTCAGCGCGGCGAGATCACCCTGTCCGTCGAGCACGCCGTCGGCGAGCGCCTGCTTGGCCCCCAACAGATGCACCATGCTGTGCTCGATCGAGTTTTCGCAGACGAGGTTGACGACGGTGACGCCGCGCATCTGCCCTTTGCGCCACGCACGCGCGATCCGCTGCTCGAGCTTCGCCGGGTTCCACGGCAGGTCGACGTTCACGACGGCGCACGCCGCCTGAAGGTTGAGACCGACGCTGCCGCTGTCGGTCGACAGGAACAGCCGGCACACGGGGTCCTGCTTGAATCGCATGATCTCGGCGCGACGGCGCTGCTGCGGCACGGAGCCGGTATGCCAGGCGCACTCGATGCCCATCTCGCCCGCCAGCTCGCGGATCATCACCAGCATGCGCTCCCACTCGGAGAACACGATCACCTTGCGGTCCGGCTCCTCGAGCAGCTCGGTCAGGACGCGTTCCAACTCCTCCAGCTTGGGGCTGATGCGGCAGGTCGGATCGAGGATCGCCGGCGAATCGCAGATCATGCGCATGCACGCGAGCTGGATCATCAGCCGCTCGAACTCCTCCGGTCGCAGCGGACGGCGCTGCGCCTGGGCGATCAGACGATCGGCATTCTTTTTGTAGTCCTCGTAGCGAGCGCGCTGCTCGTCGGCCATGGGCACGAAATAGTTGGTGACCGTCCGGCCCGGCAGCTCGGTCTCGACGTCGGCCTTGCGCCGCCGCAGCATGACCGGCGCCACGCGGGTGCGCAACTCGGCGAGGTTCTTGTAATTGACGGGCCGGCCGCGGTCGTCGAGGTCGTAGAACTTGCGATTGAAGCGGAACAACGGGCCGATCAGCTCTGGATCGAGATACTGGACGATCGAATAGAGTTCGTCGATGCGGTTCTCAAGCGGCGTGCCGGTGAGCACGAAGGCATAAGGCGCGCGCAACTGCTTGACGCGTCGCGCGGTCTTGGTCTGCCAGTTTTTGATCCGCTGCGCCTCGTCCAGTATGATGACATGGGGTGCCAGCGTGGCATTGATGTCCTCGGCGTCGGTCAGTACCTGCTCGTAGTTGACGATGTTGAAGAACGACGGCGCGGTGTAGGCGGCGAGCCTTTGCGGACGCGGGCCGAAAACCGATTTTGCCGGGCGGTCGGTGAAGCGGGCCACCTGCTCCTCCCACTCAGCCTTGAGCGAGGCCGGGCAAATAACCAGAACGCGGGAGACGCCTTTGCGCCGTGCCAGAAGCTCGCATGCCGCGATCGCCTGCACGGTCTTGCCTAGTCCCATCTCGTCGGCCAGCAGCGCGCGCTCGCCGAAGGCCAAGTGCAGCATGCCCTCGCGCTGATAGGGCAACAGCGGATGGCGTACGAGATCGAATGTGGCCTTGCCGGCGTCGACCTCGGCGATGAACTTCCCGCGGGCTTTTTCGCGCGATCGAAGGCGTTTCTCGCGCTCGACCCAGGCGCCGAAGTGGCGCGAGATCCGCAGCTGCCGGCGCACCGAGGCCGACGCAGTCTCCCACGCGGCGAGCAACCGGCCGATGCTGCTCGCGTCCGGGATCAAGGCTCCGTCGATCTTCAGGAACGGACGCAGCCAGTCGCGCGCCGCCTTGGTCGGGCCGCCGGACGCCGGCCATGAGATCGCCGGTTTCGGCGCCGCGCGGCGGTCGAGGAAGATCTCGATGCGCGGGCTGCCTCGCGCGGCCGCCTCGGTCCATACCGTCTTGTCATGCCGGTGCAGCACCGCCAGCACGCCCTCTATGTGCTTGCAGGTGCCCAGTCCGTTGACGCGATGGTCGATGCAGCCACAGGAATTGGCGCACGAGTCGGCGTGCTGGTCGAGGCTGCGGATCTCGACGTCATAGGTGCTGCCGCTTTCCGAGCGCACGCGGAACGTTCCGAACACCGGCTGTCCGCGCTCCAGCGCCTCAATCGCCGTGATCTCGGTGCGCCCGCGCCATCGGCGCAGCTCGATCTCCTGCTCGTCGGTTGTGTTCCAGCCTTGCGCCTGCGGCGGCCGGTCGAGGACCGCGCGGGCTCGCTTTTTCCTGCTCGCGCCAGGACGTTTGCCAGTATGCTTCGACGAGCGCCGCGCCGACGAATCCTGGTGTCGGGTTGAGCCGTACCGATCATTGAGCATGCGGCGACCGTAGCCATTCCAGATTGGACAGATCAACGGCGCGATAGCGAAAGTCTCGAGGTTTTCACCACAATCTACAGTTCGCCGAATTTGTGATGGCCCCGAACCAGAACTTCGGGCGGTACGGCGCCGCCGATGCTTTCTCAGGGCGATCCGAATGGCGTTGACGGTGATCCGGTCGACGGGGTGATCATGGATCGGATGCAGCAGGCCGAGCCCGCGACTAGCAGCTCTGACCTTTGTCGCAAGATCCGGCACCTGAGCCGTAAACTCTTTGCGCAACCATGCGGTCGGCCGGGAAGCCGCAGCGCGTTCCCAGTGACGAAGCCGGATCTCATCCACCTCACGCCGTGGCCGATCGCCGATCGTCATCGCAAGCTTGAGCTGCGAGCGACGCTGCGCCGTCATGCCGAAAATCGCAAGATACATATCGCAGGATACATGCTTGATATATCCGACAAAATACAACATTCTCCAGCCATGCGCCCCATGCCTGAAATCCAGCGGGATCGTGCCGTTCAGCTTCTCCGCGACAGAGGGGTTGCCCGGATGAGGGAACTTGCTGCCGCAGGCGTCACCGCGACCACCGTCACTCGGATGAAGAAGGCTGGTGAGATGATCCAGCTCGGCCGCGGACTCTACCAACTGCCGGATGCGCCAGCCAGCGCACATCATGACCTCGCCGTCGTCGCAAAAGCCGTGCCGACCGGCGTCATTTGCCTCGTGTCCGCGCTCGCGTTCCACGAGCTGACTGACGTCATCCCTGCGCGCGTCTGGACCGCTATCGGCCCGAAGGATCGCAAACCGAATCTCGAGTACCCCGCTCTACAGATCGTGCGCTTCAGTGATGAGCACCTTGCTCACGGTATCAAGCGTCACAAGATCGACGGTGTCGCCGTCTCGATAACAACGCCCACTCGCACGATCGTGGACCTGTTCCGATATAGGCAAGCACAAGGCCGGCGCTTCAAGGCGAGCCCTGGGCTCAACATCGCGCTCGAAGGACTGCGGGAGGGACTTCGCCAACGAAAGTCGACACCGGCCGAGATTGCGCGCAGCGCAGAGCAGGCGGGGGTGTGGAGCGTCGTTCGCCCCTATCTCGAGGCGATGACCGCCAATGCGTAAGCCGACGAATATCGGTGCATCGGTCCGTGCTCGCCTCGCGAACCTCGCGCGGCAGCGGCAGCAGCCCTTCCAGGTTCTGCTCACACGCTACGTGCTGGAGCGCTTGCTCTATCGCTTGAGCACCACGCCGCATCGTGAGCGGTTCGTATTGAAGGGCGCGATGCTGCTGACGTCTTGGTTCACCGATCCGCTGCGGCCGACACAGGACCTCGACTTGCTTGGATTCGGCAACTCGGATGCGAGCAAAATGCTGGAGGTGTCCCGCAACAGCTATTGCAGTACTGGCCGTGGAGCAGGTTCAAGGCGTAGCCAAGTCACGCAGATGTATACGTCGCATCATAGACTTGCGGGCATTTTGGCGCATGGCTGCGTGGCCCGCTTCACATGCGCGCTGCAGCGTCAGAGCAGAAGCCTTCAACTTGCTATCTGCTGGCTTCGCATGGGGGCCAAAGGCGCATCGACTATGCGGTTGGGCGAACCCTTTGTCGGCTTCCCTTTGGCGAACGCATCCGCTATATTCTGGTCGAACTGACTAGAAAAGATCACCTCATGCCAGCATCACCAAACGGTAAGGCATCCCGCCGTCCGCTCGGGCCGGGTCGTTGGAGGTTGCAGGATGCCAAGGCCCAGTTCAGTGAGCTTGTGCGGCGGGCTCGTGAGAAGGGGCCGCAGCGCGTCACTGTTCATGGCAAGGACGCCGTCGTTGTCGTAGACGCCGACGAGTGGGATCGCCTCAAGAAGCCGATATCCGGACAGGACTTGGTCGACGCGCTGGCTTCCTCTCCTCTGCGCGACGTATCGATCGAGCGGTTGTCGGTCAAATCGCCGGTTCGGGAAGTAAAGCTGTGAGAGGCTGGCTGATCGACACCAACGTCGTCTCGGAGTTACGACGAGCGAGACCTGCCCAGAAAGTCCGAGCGTTCGTGGCCGCCCAGACGGGCGATGTGCTGTTCACCAGTGATGTGACCTTCGCCGAGGTGCGCTTCGGCATCGAGCAGATGCCTGACCCAACTCGCCGATCCGACTTGGTGCATTGGCTCGATCGTACGTTGCGTCCACTGTTTGCCGGCCGGGTGCTACCCGTCACCGAGGATGCGCTACTGCGTTGGCGCCTCATGTTGGAAGATGGCCGGAAGACCGGCCACACGTTTTCCGAGCCTGATCTTCTCATTTCTGCACTTGCGGCGCTTGCAGAATTGATCGTGGTCAGCCGGGATACCAGCGAATTCATTGCTGCCGGCGTCCCTGTATTCGATCCTTGGAACTGGAAACTCTACGCCGGAAATAGGGAACACGTAATCGCTGACGCAGATGGGCCGGATGCGTTGTCCAAGGCTACTTTCTTGATCCCGATCTGATCTGGCAAGATTTGTGGCGGTACAATTCATCGCCCTCCCGAGCAGCGAATCGATGCGATGCCTACGATCAATGCAAGCATTGGTCTGAATGAGCAGACACATGACAAATGCGCAACCCGACGAGGAGGATGAAACTCGCAATCCGGTCGCGCTTGCGAGAGCTGGAGCAGGAACGATGGCAGCGGGGCGCGTGCCCTGCTCGCCCAGGCCATCGAAGCTGAGGTCGCAGAGTTTCTGGGCAAGCATGCCGATTTGAAGACCGAGCAAGGCCACCAGCGGCTGGTGCGTCACGGCCATTTGCCCGGGCGTGAGGTGATGACCGGCATCGGCCCACATGGTCTTCAAGCTCGTCGAGGGCGCACAGAAGGGCTGGCGGCGTCTTGACGATCACGCCCAGTTGCCAAAGCTGATCCTGGGAGCCTCTTGCAAAACGCCGCAAGGCGGATCGGTTGCGGGTGGTCGGCGACCGTCGGCGGGGCGCCTTGTCGTTGCATGTGATTACATGACGCCCCTCACGCCGCAATTCACACACACCTCGACCGTCGGCGCCCTTCATTCCCGGAT
>CANJPN010000281.1 GCA_947475855.1 Bradyrhizobiaceae bacterium | reverse complement strand
ACATCGATCTTCTTGGCGCGCAAGACTACGTGTCCCATGCCGAGCGCCCCTGTACGGAAGCCCGAGATCGGACGGCCCGGCACGAACGGATCGCTGGTCGTCTCAGCACCATGAAAAGCCTCCAGCCGGTTGCCGCTGGGGTCGGCAAACGCGATGGCATCGGTGACGCGGCGGTGAGCGCAGGCGGCAAGGTCGAGACGCGCGACTTTCGTTCCTGCCTTTTCGAGCTTGGTCGCCAGCGCGTCGAGCCCCCCGGCGTCAGCAACCTCCCACCCGAAGAACTGGGCGCTTTCGCCGGGCGAAGGTTCGCGGCCATCGGCGATGATGAAGCGCTGTTTGCGATCGTCCATCCGGAACCGCAAGCTCGATGATGAGCGTTCGACCAGTTGCAAGCCGAGCCACTTGGCCCCGTAGTCCGCCCACGTATCGATCTTGTCCGACCTGATGCCGATATAGCCGAGTGCTTCGATCATCGCGGTGATTCCTTCGCTTGGATCTTGCGATATTAAAATAGGAGACTTCAATGTTGCACCACGCCGCGTTCAGCGCCAAGCTGCACGAACGTGCCGGCAAAATAGAACGGCAGACACGGAGAGAACGAAGTATGTCGGTCAGGACCTATTTCCGCGCATGTGCAGCCACGATCATCGCCACCGCTCTTTGGGCAGGTACTTTGGCAGGCGTCGCTGTGGCCCAGCCAGCCGCATGGCCGCAGCGCAATGTGCGGTTCATAATTCCATTTGGACCAGGCTCGGGCGCGGACATCTCGGCCCGCCTTCTGAGCCCGAGGCTGCAGCAGAAATGGGGCCAGCCCGTCGTCGTCGAAAACCGGCCAGGCGGAGACGCCATGGTCGCGATCAACGCCTTCACAAGCGCCAACGAAGACCACACGCTGCTCTATGGTGCCGTCGCCTCGTTCGTCGCCCACCCCTATCTTTATGACAACCTGTCCTACGTCCGCGAACGTGACCTGCTGACGATCGCGCGTGTTTCGGTCACGGTCATGGCGGTCGGCGTGCCCGAAGCGATGGGGCTCAAGACGCTTAAAGATTTCGTTGCCCATGCCAGGGCCAACCCCGGCAAACTGAACGCTGCTTCTGTGCAGGGCATGTCGGAGATCATATTTTTCGGGTGGATGAAGCGCGAAGGCCTCGACGTGTCGAAGGTCCCATACCGCGACATCGTTCAGGCGATCCCGGACCTGGGGGAGGGCCGCCTCCAGATCGTAATGTCATCGCTCGCCCCGCAATTGCCCCTCGCCGCCGCGAACAAAGTGCGCGTGGTGGGCGTCGGCAACCAACGCACGCCGGTCATCGACGTGCCCACGATCACGGAGGCCGGATTTCCAGCCCTCGACCACGCCGGCCTGATCGGTCTGTTCGGCCCGCGCGGCATGTCCAACGACCTGCGCAAGCGGATTGCTGCGGACGTGATCGAGGCGGGGGCGACGGCCGAGATCACCGAGCGCTTGACCGGTACGGCGCAGTTGCCCGCCTTTGCCGGTCCGGAAGAGTTCGACAAGTCGATCGCGCAAATGATCGCGACGCTCGACGCAGCCGCAAGCGCCCTCGAGATGAAGCGGAAGCAGTGATGATCCCCTTGGACGACGCGACCCGCGATAAACTTGCGATCCGCGAGATTGTCGAAAGCTGGGCTATCTGGCGCGATAGCGGCGATTTCGAGCGCCTGCGGACGTGTTTCCACGACGATGGCCGGATGACCGCGACATGGTTTTCCGGACCGGCGGACGAATTCGTAGCTCGCGCACGCGCCTCGTTTGCCAAGGGCAGCATGAGCAGCCATGTCCTCGGCGCGACGTCCATCGACGTGGCCGGCGCCCGTGCTGTCGCACAGACGCGCATGACCATCACATCACGTGACGCAATCGACGGCGCGCTATATGATTTCACCTGCCAAGGCCGGTTCTATGATCTGTTCGAGAAGCGCAACGGGCGATGGGCGATCGCGGATCGCCGGTTGACCTATGAAAAGGACCGCGCCGATCCGGTCTTCGCCGGGGAAACGCACGCATTCGACAAAAAGGTGCTGGAGGGGTTTCCCATCGGATACCGCTTCCTCGCCTACGCGCAGTCGAAGCGCGGTTTGGACGTGTACCGCGACCTGCCGGGTCTTCGAGGTCCGGAAGTCGAGGCGCTTTACGCGCGCGGCAAGGCCTGGCTAGCAGGCGATTGAGGCCGGGGCCGTGGAAAAATGGGGAATCCGTTCCGGTAGGCCGACCCTGCATTGTCGCGGCTGGTTAGCTTTATGTCGAGGTGAGCATTGGTCTGCCTTCATCTCGCAAGGGAGTTGTGTCGGAGGTCCCCTTGCCCCGCAGTCCGTGTCCAGCTACCACAACCGAAGGAAGCTTCGAGGGGACGCGAGGTGAAATTCGCCGTCGCGATAGTGTTCTGGGGTCTGGCTACCATCTGGCTCGCTGTTTCGGCAGCGGCGCAGGGGACGCCTGCGGCTACCGGTGGATGCGCCAAGCAGGAGTTCGAGGCTGTGGTCGAGGGCGCGGCCGGCGCGCTGCGCGACCTCAACGCCCGCAATGCACCGGGATTCCAGGACAAGCTGCGCCTGCTGCGCGATCGTCGCAAGTGGAGCGCCGAGGAGTTCATGGACAAGGCGGCGCCGTTCGTCCAGGACGAGCGGATCGCGGGTTATGACCAGCGCTCCACCGACCTGCTCTCCAAGTTGAACACGATGGGCGAGGCTGGTGCGGCCTCCGATACGCCGGACTGCCGCCTGCTCGAAGATCTGCGCGGGACGATGAAATCACTGATCGACACCCAGATCGAGAAGTGGGCCTACATGTTCGGCAAGATCGAGCGCGGCCTCGTGAACTGAGGCGGAAAGCAGGGCATAGCCCAGATCAGGCGAGTAAAGGCCGCAGGCCCATCTCAGGGGGAACTGGCTTCCGCCGAACGAGCGAGCCAATCGATCACTCCCTTGCCTGCTGCCGCTCCTGTCGAAAAGCACGCCTGCAGGAGATAGCCGCCCGTCGGCGCTTCCCAATCGAGCATTTCGCCGGCCACGAACACGCCGGGACGGCGCGCAAGCATGAAATCGGGCTGCACCTCGTCGAAGGCGATCCCTCCCGCTGATGAGATCGCCCGCGCGATCGGGGCGACGCCGGTCAAACGCAGCGGCAGCGCCTTGATGAGTGCGGCAAGCGCCGGCGGATCCATTTTGACGAGCGGGAGCGAGGCGGCGTGGGCGTGTTCCTGCAATAGTCCGATGGCGACCGGAGACAATTGCGCGGCCTTGCGAATGAACGAAGAGAACGACTGCTTGCCGGGGCCACTTTCGAGCGCGCGCTTGATGATCTCGTTGCGAACGTCGGGCCTGAGATCAATGGTGATCTCGGCTTCACCAGACGACAGGATGGCATCGCGGATCGATCCTGAAAGTGCGTAGATCGCTCCGCCCTCGATGCCGTCAGCGGTAAGTATCGCTTCGCCGCGAACGGTCTCGTTGGCGTGTGTGATCGCGATGCGTTTCAGCGGCTCGCCCTCGAAGCGTTCCCGCATCACCCGCGACCACGAAATGGCGAACCCGCAGTTGGATGGCACGAGCGGAGCGACCGCGATGCCGGCCTGCTGTAAGACCGGCGCCCACCTGCCATCAGAGCCAAGTCCTGGCCAGCTTGCACCGCCGAGCGCGAGCACCACGGCGTCGGCCTCGACGGTCTTTCGCCCGGCCGGCGTGTCGAACACGAGGTGGCCCGCGTCGTCCCACCCGCACCATTGATGCCGTGTGCGCAGCTCGACTTCGCGCTCGCCGAGCAGCTTGAGCCAGGCGCGCAATAGTGGCGAGGTCTTCATCGCTTTCGGGAACACGCGGCCGCTTGAACCGACGAATGTCGGCTGGCCCAGGCGTTCGCACCAGGCTTGCACTGCGGCAGGTGGAAACGCTTCGATGGCCGCACGCAACACAGGCGCGCGGGTGCCATATCGCTCGAGAAACGCTTCGAGGTTTTCGCCGTGCGTAAGGTTCAGCCCGCCGCGCCCTGCCATCAGGAACTTGCGCCCGACCGTCGGCATCCGCTCATACAACGTGACGCGCACGCTGCCAGTCGCAGAAACGACATCGGCCGCCATCAGTCCCGCGGGGCCTGCCCCGATAATGGCGACGTGGCTCAAGACTCCCACCAGCGCGTCGGCACCGGGAACCGCCCCGCCGCGTCTTCGATCGCCTGGGAAGCGCGCAGCAGGGTGCCTTCGTCGAAGGGCTTGCCGATCAGCTGCAACCCGAGCGGCGTACCCTGGCTCGACAGTCCGGCCGGGACGGATATGCCGGGGAGCCCGGCCATGTTGACCGTCACCGTGAAAATGTCTTCGAGGTACATGGCGAGCGGATCGCCCGACTTCTCGCCGGCAGCGAACGCAGGCGATGGCGTCGTCGGCGTCAGGACCACGTCGACTTTCTCCCACGCCTCGTCGAAGTCGCGCTTGATCAGCGTCCGGACCTTCTGCGCCTTGATGTAATAGGCGTCGTAGTAGCCCGCCGAAAGCACGTAGGTGCCGATCAGGATGCGCCGCTTCACTTCCTTGCCGAAGCCGGCCGCGCGAGTGTTCTCGTATGTCTCTGTGAGATCCTTGCCCGGCACGCGCAGGCCGTAGCGCACGCCGTCGTAGCGCGCGAGGTTCGACGAGCATTCCGCCGGGGCAACGATGTAATAGGCGGGAAGAGCATACTTGGTGTGGGGCAGCGAAATGTCGTGGATGGTCGCACCGGCCGCCTTCAGCCACGCGATGCCTTTTTGCCAGAGCGCGTCGATCTCGGCCGACATGCCCTCGACCCGATACTCCCGCGGCACGCCGACGCGTAGCCCCTTGATGCCCCGGCCGAGTTCGGCCTCGTAATCGGGCACGGGCGTGTCGACTGACGTGGAATCCTTCAGGTCGTGGCTCGACATGTGCCGCAGCATGATCGCGCTGTCTCGCACCGTCTTGGCGATCGGGCCGGCCTGATCGAGGGACGACGCGAACGCGACCGTTCCCCAGCGCGAGCATCGGCCGTAGGTCGGCTTGATACCGACGGTACCGGTTAGGGCTGCCGGTTGGCGGATGGAGCCACCGGTATCGGTCGCGGTCGCCGCGAGGCACAAGTTGGCCGAAACAGCCGCCGAGGAACCACCGGACGATCCGCCGGGCACAAGCCTGTCTGTCGACGGCTTGCCGTCCTTCCCGTTGCGGCGCCAGGGATTGACGACAGGGCCGAATGCGCTCGTTTCGTTCGACGAGCCCATGGCGAACTCGTCGCAGTTGAGCTTCCCGAGCATGACCGCGCCAGCGTCCCAAAGGTTCTGCGTGACGGTCGACTCGTATGTCGGCTTGAAATCGTCGAGAATCGTCGAGCAGGCGGTCG
Source organism: Bradyrhizobiaceae bacterium (assembly GCA_947475855.1). GTDB lineage: Bacteria > Pseudomonadota > Alphaproteobacteria > Rhizobiales > Hyphomicrobiaceae > CAMDPA01. The sequence continues at coordinate 2,461 of CANJPN010000281.1, read as the reverse complement.
TTCGAATGCCCTTCGTCGCGAACAGATCCTTGATCCCGAGCGGGAGGCCTTCAAGGGGGCGTGCATCACCTTTCGCCAGACGCGAGTCGCTGGTTTTGGCCTGCGCCAGGGCATGTTCCGGCACCGGCAACACGTAAGCGTTGAGCGTCGCGTTTCCCTTCTCGATCGCCGTGAGGAAAGCCAGCGTCAGCTCGGTCGATGTGAACTGCTTCTTCGTCAGCCCGTCCCGGGCCTCGGCCAGCGTCAGCCGCGTCAGATCCGTCACGTCGTCACTTCCCCTTGCCCAAGTCGCAGCGCGTGTACCGAACCGCCTTCTTATCGCCCTTGCGCGTCACGTCGAAAAACCCATCGCCTCTGCGCACCCACGTATAGACTTCACGCGTCGTCTGCGGCCCTTCGTGGCAGGCGGCCGTGATCCGCCACTCCACGCCCTTCTTGCGTTCTGTGATCTGGCGGTAGCCGCACGATCCCTCCCAGTGCCCGATGCCCGTGCGCAAGACGTGCCAGGGCACCGTACCCGCGTTCTTCGGGCCGCCTGCCTCGAGCGCCTTCAGTTTGGCGCACGCAGCCTCGGACATCGTGTAGGGGCCATCGAGGAACGTGGCCGTCATCTGGGCGTGAGCCGGCAGCGTGGCAGGCACTCCGGCACATGATGCGGCCACCAAAAGCATGGTGAGATCTCGCTTTGGGATCTTCATATCGGGAGCTAATCGTTTCACGAGGACTTGCCGGAGCCGTGATTGTCTCGCTCCGTAATGTAGCGCTTGCGTGAATAGTAGAGGCTGACGAGGCCGAACAAGATCGACAATGGTGCATTGACCTGCTCGGCAAGATTGCGCGCTTGTAAAGCCATGCTGACGACTTGCTGAGTGTTCACGCCACGAGTCTGCGCCTGCGGCACTTCCTTCGGGATCAGCAGCAGCACCCCGCCGGTGATCAGCAAAAGCAAACCGAAGACTGCAAAGATCATTCGCATGTGGTCCTCCTTTGAACATGTCGAGGCCAATTCCGCCATGGCATCTGACACCGATACGGCCACGCCCGACAACATTGGTTCGCCCGAAAGGGGCTGAAGCAGACTACTCCACGACCTTGGGAACGACGAAGAAATGGTTTTCCGACACGGGCGCGTTGCGCGTCACGTCATCGGCGATCTCGCCGTCGCACACGATGTCCTTGCGCTGCTTCAGCTCGATGGGCACGACGCGGGTCATCGGCTCGACGCCGACGGTATCGACCTCGCCGAGCTGTTCGACCCACTTGAGGATGCCGCTGAGTTCGCCTTCCAGGCCTTTGGCTTCGTCGTCGGAGATCTTGATGCGGGCCAGGCGCGCGATGCGCCTGACGGTGGCTTGATCGACCTGCATGGGCAGCCCTGTGCTTGCATGGAAAAACGCCACCGTGATCGATCGACCACAGTGGCGCATGTCTTAGCTTGAGGGCAGGCAAGAGGCAATTGGGCGACTTTGCGCCAGGCGACGACGGCCTGGGACGATGGCAGCCCGGCTCATCGGACTCCGGCGTAGCGCCGCCAAATGGCAGACAGGATGTCCGAGAAGTCGTCGGTCCAGACCGCGGTCGTAGTTGCCGGCGCTGGGCGCGCGTCGCTCCATGCCAAAGCCGGCAGCAGCGCGACCTTCGATTTAGCCACCAGCATGACATGACTTGGATAGTTGAATCGGACGTCGCTTGGCACGTTCGCCACGACGGCAGCGTGGAGCCCCTCAATCGAGGCAGCAAGTGCGCTCACGACCGTCTCCAGTTCCACGTGACGGTTCGATATGTGCAGGGCCAATATTCCGTTGTCGTTCAGTTTGGACACATAAAGCTGCATAGCCTCGCGCGTGATCAAGTGCACAGGGATCGCGTCGGAGGAAAACGCGTCGATCAGAAGGTAGTCGAACTTGGCACCCGCCTCCTTCACCAGCGTCAGCCTGGCGTCACCAAGAACGATTTCGGCGTCGGGGAGGCATTTCGGCAGAAACGAGAAACGCGACCGTGCCAGGTGCGCGACCACGGGATCGATCTCGAAGAAGCGCCATTGGTCGCCCGCTCTGGCGTAACAGGCCAGCGTGCCGGTGCCCAGGCCGACAATGCCTACCTTGAAGCCGTGTGGGTTCTGCCGTGCCGCGACCTTCCGGGACAGCTCGAGCGCGCGGGCGATCGGTGAGCCCTCGTGGTAGTAGCTGGCCGGCGTGGGATTGCCCGTCACCGGCTTGCCGTTGAGGTCTGTCAACAACTCGAGACCATGCGTGGTAGTGCCGTGCACGAGCTGGCGCGTAGCGACGGCAGCAGCGCCATGCTCGCCCGCGACCGTTTCGTGCACAATGCGGTGCACGCCAAAGAAGCTGCGCTCGGCCTCCCCCATGTTCATGGCTGTGGGGAGTGCGAGCAATGCCATACACGCGCATATGCCGTGCTTCGATTGCTCCAGCGGCCGCCCACTCGACACGATCATTTT
>CANJPN010000280.1 GCA_947475855.1 Bradyrhizobiaceae bacterium | reverse complement strand
TGACCAGCTCAGCTACAGCGATGTCCTCGCCCGCGATCTCAAAGTGATGGATGGAGCGGCCATTGCGCTTGCTCGCGACAACGATCTTCCGGTAATTGTATTCTCGATCGACGAGCCTGGGAATCTTCTAAAGCTGCTCCGCGGCGAGGCCAGGGCCACCGTGATCACGGGGAAAGCTTGAGGAAAGCCTAGGGGAAAGCGGCGAACTGGCCGTTTGCACAAGCGGCCAGCGTTGAACGGAAAACGTGGCCACGGTGCACGTGCGGTAGCCTGGGGATCGCTCAGGTGCAGCCGGGCTGGTCCATATTTGCCGAACTGCCGCCGACCATGAGTGCCCCAAAGGCATCGAGACGAGGTAACGCCAATGGCCGCCCTATTCGACCTGAATGATCTCGAGAAACGCATGCGCACGGGGCTCGATGCCTTGAAGCGCGAGTTGATCGGGCTGCGCACCGGTCGCGCCAGCGCCAATTTGCTCGATCCCGTGTTCGTCCAGCTCTATGGCCAGCGCATGCCGCTGAGCCAGGTCGGGACGGTCAGCGTGCCCGAGCCGCGCATGCTGAGCGTGCAGGTGTGGGACAAGGCCGCGGTGTCTGCCGTCGACAAGGCGATCCGGGAAGCAAATCTCGGTCTGAACCCGATCATCGATGGCCAGGTGATTCGGTTGCCGATCCCTGCGCTCACCGCCGACCGTCGTGCCGAGCTCGTCAAGCTCGGTCACAAATACGCCGAAGCAGCACGAATTGCAGTGCGCAACGTTCGTCGCGACGGCATGGAAGCACTAAAAAAGGCGGAAAAAGGCGGAATGAGCCAGGATGAGGCCAAGAAAACCTCTACCAAGGTGCAGGAATTGACCGACAAGCTGATCAAAGAAGTCGATACCCTGCTTGCCGCCAAGGAAGCCGAGATCAACAAGGTCTGATCAATCGCGTCCCGTCAGGCATATCTGGTCGCACCCAAGAACTCTCGAACGTCGATACGCAACCCCGAACCGGCCAGTGTCCAGCACGTGGAGATGATCGACAAAGACCAGCGAGCGAAGTCGGTGGCGAAAGCCGCCGTGCCTCGGCACGTGGCGATCATCATGGATGGCAACGGCCGCTGGGCACAGTCGCGCGGGTTACCCCGGGCGGTTGGTCATCGAATGGGCGTCGAAGCCGTCCGGCGCACGGTTCGCGCCTGTATCGAACTCGGTATCGAGTATCTCACGCTGTATAGTTTCTCCTCGGAGAACTGGTCCCGGCCGCTTGCCGAGATCGACGATCTGATGGGCTTGATGAAGCGCTTCATTCGTCGCGATCTCGCCGAACTGCACAAGGCCGGCGTCCGTATCGTCGTCATCGGCGAACGCCAGAACGTCGATCCCGAACTGTTGTCGCTGATGGACGAGGCGCGTGAGTTGACCGCCTCCAACAGGTCGCTGACACTGGTTATCGCCTTCAACTACGGTTCGCGTGGCGAGATCGTGGGGGCTGCCCGGAAATTGGCCGAAATGGCAGTTCGTGGCGAGATCCTGCCAGGAGACATCACGCCCGATCTCCTCGGCGCCCAGCTTGACACCGCCGCCCTACCTGACCCAGAGCTATTGATCCGTACCAGCGGGGAGCTTCGCTTGTCGAACTTCCTACTCTGGCAGGCGGCTTACACGGAGTTTGTTTTCCTCGACGCGTTCTGGCCTGATTTCGGTCGGGAGCTTCTGGCCGAGGCCTTGAACATGTATGCCTCGCGCACCCGCAGGTTCGGCGGCCTCTCGCACCGGTCGACGGCTTGATGGAGGGCAAATTGGGCGAGCTGACGAACGGCAGCGAGATCGTAGGGTCAGCGGCGTTGCCCAAGGATTTGCTGCCGCGCGCACTGTCCGGAGCCGTGCTGGCCGTCGTAGCGCTGGGTGGAAACTGGGCTGGTCACATTCCGTTCGCGCTCCTGGTGCTGCTCGTAAGCCTCGTCATGTGCTGGGAATGGGCGGGGATCGTGCGTGGTTCCGTGATCGATGGCGTGCTGCTGGTGAAGGCTGCTGTCGTGGCGACCGCTGTTGGTTTGACGGTCTGGGGAGCGCCGCAGTGGGGCGTATGCCTGGTGCTCCTGGGGACGCTCGCCGTTTATGCCATCGGCCCACGGTTTCATCGTGGCATATCCGCTTTCGGGGTGGCGTACGTGGGATTGCCCGCTATCGGAATGATCTGGTTGCGCGGTGCCGACGGTTGGGGGGCCGCCGCCATTTTCTTCATCTTTGCCATCGTTTGGACGACGGATACGTTCGCCTACCTGTGCGGCCGTGCGATCGGAGGACCCAAGCTTTGGCCCGCGATGTCCCCCCGCAAGACCTGGGCGGGAACGCTCGGCGGGATCGTCTTCTCGGCAATCGCTGGTGCTCTGTTCGCGACACAACTGCCTGGATCTGCACCGGTAATGCTGGCTGTCGTCGCCATTCTCCTGTCGATCGTGGCGCAGGCTGGCGATCTCGCGGAATCCGCACTGAAGCGCGCCTTCGACGTCAAGAATGCGAGTAACCTCATCCCTGGCCATGGCGGTTTCATGGACCGGATGGACGGTGTCGTGACGGCTGCATCGCTGGCAGCAGTGCTGGCTGCCATGCGCGGTGCGCAAACGCCCGCGCAATCCCTGCTGTTCTGGTCCTGAAGGACATTGGCTGATGTCCCTCGGACACGAAGACCAGCTCAAGATCGCGGCCGTCCGGGAACCGGGTACGGCGCCGTCTAGCCACACCGGCTCGCCCCGCCGCCTTTCTATTTTGGGTGCGACCGGCTCGATCGGGCAGAGTACCCTCGACCTCGTCGGCCGCACGCCCGAGGCTTTCGAGATCGTCGCCCTGACCGCAAATACCAACGCGCAAGACCTCGCAGGGCTCGCCCGCCGGCATCGCGCGCGGCTGGCTGTCATCGCAGATCCCGGAGGTTACGAGGAGCTGAAGAACAGTCTCGCCGGCACCGGAATTGAGGCTGCGGCAGGTGAAGCGGCTTTGGTCGCGGCTGCGGGCCTGCCAGCCGATTGCGTCGTGGCGGCCATTGTCGGCGCAGCCGGACTGAAGCCGACATTTGCCGCCGTCGCCCAGGGCCGTCGTGTCGCGCTCGCCAACAAGGAGTGCCTCGTGACGGCGGGGCACGTCTTCATGTCGGCGGTTACGGCCGCGGGGACGGAACTCTTGCCTGTCGACAGTGAGCACTCCGCCGCGTTCCAGGCGCTGGGCACTTCCGACCTTGCCGATGTCGAACGGATTACGTTGACGGCGTCTGGCGGCCCGTTCCGAACATGGCCCAAGGAGCGGATCGCAGCGGCCACACGCGAACAGGCGCTGCAGCATCCCAATTGGACGATGGGCCCGAAGATAACGATCGATTCTGCTACCTTGATGAATAAGGGGCTCGAGCTCATCGAGGCATTCTACCTCTTTCCGGTCGGGGTCGACCGGTTGGACGTCGTGGTGCATCCGCAATCTATCGTCCACTGTCTCGTCTCGTATCGAGACGGTTCCGTGCTGGCACAACTCGCAAATCCCGATATGCGCACTCCGATCGCCCTCAGCTTGTCGTTTCCGGCTCGGATGAGCGCGCCTACGCAGCCGCTCGATCTCGTAAAACTCGGCTCGCTTACCTTCGAGGCGCCCGATCTCGAGCGTTTTCCGGCCCTGGGCCTAGCGCGGGCGGCCCTTGAACGGGGCGGCGCGGCCCCTTCGGTGTTCAACGCGGCGAACGAGATCGCGGTCGCCGCTTTTCTGGAGGGGCGGATCGGTTTCCTTGACATTGCCACGACAGTGGCCACATCCCTGGATAGAGCAGAGCGCGAGTCGCTGTTTCGGGCCCCTCATTCCCTCGCGGACGTTCTCGCCACCGACGAGGCAGCCCGCGCGGTGGCACGCAATGTGATTGGTATCGGCTAGGGCAACATCCGACCGGAAACACGCGGTGTCGCGATTTCCCGGCTGGATAAAGATGCTCTGGCGTCGAAAAGATTAGGGCAGTCCCTTCCGGTCTGTCGATCGCCAGCGGTGATCACGTCAGATCGGATACTGCTCCTGATGCCGGCTGCAACTGCGGTGTTGGCACCAGTACTGCTGGAACAAGATGGGATTTTCTATGCTTACCTTGTCTGGACTGGCCGGAGGCCTTTGGGGCGCGCTGTTCGTCGCCGCTGCCTTCCTGTTCGTGCTGAGCATCGTGGTGTTCATCCATGAGCTCGGGCACTTCCTGGTCGCCCGCTGGTGTGGCGTTCGCGTGAGCGCGTTCTCGATGGGGTTCGGGCCCGAGATCTGTTCCTTTACAGACCGGCAGGGCACGCGGTGGCGGATCGCCTGGATACCGCTCGGCGGCTACGTCAAGTTCATGGATGACGAGAACGGTGCCAGCGTGCCCGATCGCGAGGCCATCGAACGCCTATCGCCCGAGGAGCGCGCCGGCAGTTTCCATGCCAAGCCGCTCTGGCAGCGCGCCGCCGTTGTCGCGGCGGGGCCGATAGCTAACTTCCTCCTCGCCATCGTGATTTTCACGGCCGTCTTCAGTTGGTACGGGGTTCGCGTCACCGAGCCGCGCATCGGCGAGGTGATCGCCGAAAGCCCGGCGATGAAGGCCGGCTTCCGTAACGGCGATCTCATTCGCAGTATCAACGGAACCCAGATTACGACCTTCAACGAGGTACTCCGCATCGTCAGCGCCAGCCCCGAGCAGCGGCTCGTGATCGGCGTCGAGCGCAGCGGTGCGCCGGTTGCAGTTCCCGTGATCCCCGAGCTGAAGGAGTTCCCGGACGGTATCGGTGGGACCATGCGCCGGGGCATCATCGGCATCCGGCCGATCTCGGGTCCCGGTAGCATGGAAGTTCATCGCAAGTCAGTGCCCGAGGCGTTCGTCATGGGCGTCAAGGAAAGCTGGTTCGTCGTCAGTTCAACGATGCAGTACCTGGCGAAGCTCACGGTCGGCAAGGAGAACGCCAACCAGCTCGGGGGCCCCGTTCGCATCGCAGAGGTGTCCGGCCAAGTCGCCAAGATTGGCCTCGAACCACTGCTGCAACTTGTGGCTGTGATCTCGGTCAGCGTCGGACTGATCAACCTCTTTCCAATCCCGCTTCTGGATGGCGGGCATCTGATGTTCTATGCGCTGGAGGCGATCAGACGCCGTCCTTTGAGTGAGCGCTCGCAGGAGATCGGTTTCCGCATTGGGCTCGCTGTCGTGTTGACGCTGATGGTCTTTTCGTTCTGGAACGATCGGTTCATCGTGCTGCGGTGGCTGACCGGCGGCGCAGTCGGCTGATCGGGGGAGGCTACAACCGCTGCGAGCGAGAAGTAGCCTTCAGAATCGTTCCGCTGAAACATTCTTGCCACTTCCAATGAGGTTACCAACCCGTTAAATACGAATTGCTCGATTGGGATTCGGCTGTCGCGTTGCGTTTGTGCGCGGTCAGTGATTCGCACGTAGGGACGAGTGCTCGTAGCGCTGCTGCCGACAGCGCGACGGGGTTCAGGGGGATCGGCAGGCAGGGGCACATCGGCACATGCCGAAGCACAGGTCGAAATACATGAGATGCATGCGCGCGTTGACGCTGGGCATGCTGATGCTCGGGGGGAGTGTCGGCGTGACTGGCGTGGTGTTGCCCGATGTCGCTGTCGCGCAGGCCATCCGTGATATTCGCGTGGTTGGAAATCAGCGCCTCACCGCTGAGACCGTTCGCTCTTATCTGCAGTTTTCGACCGGCGATGCGTATGACGCTGGCAAGGTCGATCGCTCGTTGAAGGCGCTGTTCGGTACGGGTCTTTTCGCCGACGTGCGAATCGACCGTGACGGTAACGGCGTGATCGTCAACGTCGTCGAAAATCCGGTCGTGGCTCAGGTTGCCTTCGAGGGTAACAGCGAGCTCGACAAGGACACGTTGATGGCGGAGGTGCAGCTCAAGCCGCGCACCGTCTACACCCGTTCGCGCGCGCTTTCGGATGTGCAGCGAATCCTCGACATTTATCGCCGCCGCGGCCTCTATGCCGCATCGGTCGAGCCCAAACTGATCGAACTCGACCAGAACCGCGTGAACGTCGTCTTCGAGATCAACGAAGGCAAAACCACGAAGGTCAAGAGCATCAGCTTCATCGGTAACCGCGCGTTCACCGATGGCCAGTTGCGCGATATCATCTCGACCAGCCAAGCCGGTTGGTTCGACTTCCTCAAATCCAACACGGTGTACGATCCCGATCGGCTTTCGCTCGATCGCGAGATGCTGCGGCAGTACTATTTGAAGAACGGCTACGCAGATATGCGGGTCGTCTCTGCAAACGCCGAGTTGGAGCGCGACGGCTCTGGGTTCATCATCACGTTCTCGGTCGATGAGGGTGAGCTTTATAAGTTCGGCGATGTGCGCATCGATTCCAAATTGGCGAACCTCCGCACGGATACGTTGCGCGGTGACACGCTGACCAAGCCGGGCGAGTACTTCAACGCAAGTGATCTCGAAAAGACGGTTGAACGGCTTACGCTGTCGGTCGCCGAGAAGGGCTATCCGTTCGTGCGGGTTCGTCCCGACACGGACCGTCAACCGGATCGCCGTTTGATCCAGGTGACCTACTATATCGAGGAAGGCCCCCGCGTTTATATCGAGCGCATCAATATCACCGGCAACATTCGGACCAAGGATCACGTTGTCCGGCGCGAGTTCCGGTTAGCGGAAGGTGATGCCTTCAACCCAGCCATGGTTGATCGCGCCAAGCGCCGCTTGCAGTCGCTCGGCTTCTTCAAGACGGTCGACATCAAGCGCCGCCCAGGCTTTGCACCCGACCGTGTAATCCTCGATGTGGATCTGGTGGAACAGCCGACAGGCGAGCTGTCGTTCGGTGCCGGCTTCTCGACGACGGAAGGTGTCATCGGCGACGTCAGCTTTACCGAGCGTAACTTGTTCGGCAACGGTCAGTTCCTTCGTTTGAAGGTGGGTGGCTCACAGACTCGCCAGCAGGTCGATCTCAGCTTTACAGAGCCGCGGTTCCTCGATCGCAATCTCGCGGCGGGCTTCGACCTGTTCTATAAGGACGTGAACCAGACCTCGACGTCGTCCTACAAGAGCAGGAAAGAAGGCGGAAGCGTCCGTCTCGGCTTCCCGCTTTCCGATAACCTCTGGCTGAACACGGCCTACACTCTCTCCTACGACGACATCTACTACGTCGATGAAGCCACGGCTTCGCGAGCCATTCGCGACGCCAAGGGTGCGGCTTTGACATCGTCGATCGGAACGGGTCTGACCTACGACACACGCAACCATCCGCGTAACCCGAACCGTGGAATATTCTTGCAGGCGGGACCGGACTTCGCAGGTGTCGGCGGCGACGTGCAATACGTTCGCTTCCAGGGTGAAGGCCGCGCTTATTACCCCATCTACGATAAGGTTACCCTTATTGGCCGCGTGATCGGTGGACACATCGAAGGTTGGGGCGGACAGGACGTTCGCCTGCTCGATATGTTCTACAAGGGCGGCGAAACGGTACGCGGTTTCTACCGAGCGGGTATCGGTCCGCGCGACACCAATACGCGTGATGCTCTGGGTGGCCAGAACTTCTGGGCAGCTACGGCAGAGGTTCGCTTCCCGCTGCCACTCGTCCCGGAGGAACTCGGAATTTCCGGAGCAGTCTTTGCGGATGCCGGCTCTGTATTCGGAGTCAGCGATCGGATCACGAAGAACACGGGTAATCCGCTCACGGCTACTCAGAAGATCGACAGCCACGGCTTCTGCGCCAATCCGAGCCGCGACTTCGTCTGCCTTGCGGACTCCGATTCGATCCGTTCATCGGTCGGCGCCAGCATCCTGTGGCAGTCGCCAGTTGGTCCGCTGCGCCTCGATTACGCTCATGT
>CANJPN010000279.1 GCA_947475855.1 Bradyrhizobiaceae bacterium | reverse complement strand
TTCGCCTTCGCCATGATTTCGAGCGCCGTCTTGTGGAAGTCGGGCTCGGCGAGCGACTTGCCCACCTTCACGCCCTGCGCCTGCAGGAACGTGTTCGCCATGCCGCCGCCGATGATCAGCTTGTCGACCTTGGCGACGAGATTGGTCAGCACGGGGATCTTGGTCGAGACCTTGGCGCCGCCGACGACGGCCGCGGTCGGCCGCTGCGGCGCTTCCACCGCCGATTTCAGCGCGTTGATCTCTTCCATCATCAACGGCCCCGCGTAGGCCGGCAAGAGGTGAGCGATGCCCTCCGTCGAGGCATGCGCGCGATGCGCGGCCGAGAACGCGTCGTTGACGTAGATGTCACCCAGCGCGGCCATGGCTTCGACGAGCCGAGGCCGGTTGACCTCCTCGCCGGTATGGAAGCGCGTGTTCTCCAGGACGATGATGCCGCCGAACGGCAGTTTCTCGATCGCCTTGACAGCAACGTCGCCGACGCAGTCGTCCGCGAAAGCGATCGGCATGCCAGCGAGGCTCGCCAGTGTCTCGGCCACCGGCTTCAGGCTGTCCTTGGTATTGCGCTCCTTGGGACGACCGAAGTGGGACAGCACGATCACCTTCGCCCCGCGTCCCGCCAGTTCCTTGAGACCAGGAATGAGGCGTGTCAGCCGGGTTGCATCGGAGACCTTGCCATCCTGCACCGGCACGTTGAGATCGGCGCGCACGATCACGCGCTTGCCTTTGACGTCGGCGCTCGAAATCGGCTTCAGCTTGTCGAGGTTCATGGCCCGCTCCGAAAGTGTCTGTGTAAAGCGGCGTCTAACGGGGATCGCGCGGCGGGACAAGCCTCACTTCGGCGATGGATTACCGCCGCTCGTGAGAAACCCGAACCCGCGCCCCATCAGTTCCCGGTCTTCCGGCGATATCGCCGCTTTCGTGAACGGCCGTTCGACATGATACGGGCTCAGCTTGTCGCGACAAATGCCTGGAGTGGGCGCCGGGCCAGAAGCCTCGAAAGGGAGGTTAACTCTGAGGATCGCAGCCTTGCACTCGGCTGTCTCAGCCGCGAACGCCGGAGACCGCGCGCTCGCCCCCACCAGCAACGCCACTTCATTGAGGTGCGCCACTCCGGCGAGACACAGCGCCGCCGTTCCAGCCTTCAAGATCACCGCCAGATCGAACCGCGCCGCCGAGCCTTCGCAACCTGCCAAGGCGAAGCCACGCCCGACATAGGCCGCCAGCAGCACAACCGGCACGATCGTCGCTCTGAGCGCCCAGTTGTTCGATCCGCTGAACCCGATCACTGCCGTGCTCGCCAGCACCGCCGCCGCCGCCACCGCGACCGACCGCAGCCGCGCGACGTCCTCGTCTCCGCTGTCGAGCCCCTTCCCGATCACGAACAGCCAGCCGACTTCCAGCATCATCAGCAGGAACGCGATAACGATCCCGACGAGGCCCATCGCCGCATTGCCCGTCTGTTGCGACCAGGCTGCAAACGCCTGTCCAATGACAATCCCTCCACGCGCCTCCGAACCGAGATAGATATAGGCCAGCGGCATCGCGGGAACTGCGAATCCCAACGCAAGGCAACCCAACCGCGTGCGATCGTTGGACCGCGCCAGTTCCCACAGCAGCGGCACCAGTGCGAACACGCCGCCGATGAAGGCAAACACCGATGAAAATGCTGCGACCGACATGAGCAGCCCCGCCACCACGAACGGCGCGCGCCCCCTCCGCAAAGCCATCGTCAGCGGCTCCGTCGCGACCACCATTGCCAACAGCACGGCCATCGCCCCGGTCATGTGGTGCGGCACCCAGATCAGCGAGGTCGACAGCGCCGAAAAACTGTTGGCGACGAGCAGCCCGTTCTGCCACCACTCCGCATGAACAGGATGGCCCAGCGCCACGAAATTCCGGATCGCGAACAGCCCATCGACGGCAGCCCCCGCGATTAACAGCGCCGCCATCGCCCATCGCCGCCCCTCGGCAGGCACGAGATGCCGGATCGCGACGATCAGCACCCAGGCGATCGACAGACAGAGCCCCAGCGCGCCCAGCGCATAGGCGAGCTTGATCATCGCCATGCCGGTCAGGCTCTTCAGCAGCGAAGCCAGCGCCGCCGCCGGAACCCACGGCACATAATAGAAGTGGAAGTAGCTGTCCGGCTTGAAGTTCAGCCGCGGCGGAAAGCTCTCTGCGTTGACGAGGCTCGCGACCTCCTGGAAGTGCCAGTTGTCGTCCCAAGTGATCGGCGCGACGAGCACGCCCGCGATGTACTGGTACGCATACGGGCCGAGCCGCAGCAGCGCCACCGCCGCTGCAAACCCGACGAGTGCCTTCTCCCACGCCTCCAGCTTCGGCTGCCGCCAATCGACATCGAGCCGTCTGAGCGCCCAGGCCACCGCGCCCAGCACGGCGACGAACACGACCGGCAGCAGCACACCGGAAAGTTGCAGCAGCGTCATCGAAGCGGCCGTCAGACACGCGGCAATGAAGATGGAAATGATAGTGCCCGTGATTGTCGTCATGGGTCGTGCGATCCTGCGGTCACGGATGCGAGCTGGCCGGACCCGAATCACCGGCAGTGCCAGTATAAATGCCGCCGCTCAATTTCAGCAGACATGGTCACACCCACCACCACATGCCGCCGCGAACGCTGCCCCGCGCCGTTGCGCCGCGCCCGTGCAGAACCCGAGCGAAGCGAGGAAACGTCCGTGAGCACAAACGACGTCCGCCAACAACGTGCGCAAATGCCGTCGTTTTATGGACAGTGGCCCCCCCGGCGGCTATGACTCCGGCCGAGGTGGCAGGCCGACCCATGGCGGCCCGGCATGAACAAGGCAGAGGAAGTGAGAAGTCGATGAGCGGGGCGCAAGCGAGCGGCGGGAAGTCTAGCGGCACGAAGAAGAGCGGCGTCAACGAGATCCGGAGCGCCTTCCTCGACTTCTTCAGGAAGAACGGCCACGAGGTCGTAGCGTCCTCGCCGCTGGTGCCGCGCAACGACCCCACGTTGATGTTCACGAACGCCGGCATGGTGCAGTTCAAGAACGTCTTCACCGGCCAGGAGCACCGCCCCTATCAACGCGCGGCGACCTCGCAGAAGTGCGTCCGCGCCGGCGGCAAGCACAACGACCTCGACAACGTCGGCTACACCGCGCGCCACCATACGTTCTTCGAAATGCTCGGCAATTTCTCGTTCGGCGACTACTTCAAGGACCGCGCGATAGAGCTGGCCTGGAACCTCGTCACCAAGGAGTACGGCCTCGACGCCAAGAAGCTCTCGGTCACCGTCTATCACGACGACGACGAAGCATTCGGGATCTGGAAGAAGGTCGCGGGGCTGCCGGATAGCCGCATCATCCGCATCGCGAGCGACGACAACTTCTGGCGCATGGGCGACACCGGCCCGTGCGGCCCGTGCACCGAGATCTTCTACGATCACGGCGACAAGATCCCGGGCGGCCCCCCCAGCTCGGCCGATCAGGACGGTGACCGTTTCATCGAGATCTGGAATCTCGTGTTCATGCAGTACGAGCAGCGCGGCCCCGGCGATCGGGTCAGCTTGCCCAAGCCCTCGATCGACACCGGCATGGGCCTGGAACGCATCTCGGCCGTAATGCAGGGCACCCACGACAACTACGAGACCGACCTGTTCAAGGCCCTGATCGCCGCCTCGGAAGAAGCGACCGGCGTCAAGGCCGAAGGCGAGCACAAGGCTTCGCACCGGGTCATCGCCGACCACCTGCGCGCATCGAGCTTCCTGATCGCCGACGGCGTGCTGCCGCTCAACGAAGGCCGCGGCTACGTTCTCCGCCGCATCATGCGCCGCGCCATGCGCCACGCTCACCTGCTCGGCGCGAAAGACCCGCTGATGCACCGTCTCGTACCGGCGCTGATGCGGCAGATGGGCGAGACCTACCACGAACTCGTTCGCGCCCAGGGCCTCATTACGGAAACCCTCCTTCTGGAAGAAACCCGCTTCCGCAAGACCCTGGCCCGCGGCCTCGGTCTCCTCGACGAGGCGACCGCGAAGCTTGGCCGGGGCGCGACGTTGCCCGGCGACGTCGCGTTCAAGCTCTCCGACACCTACGGGTTCCCCGTCGACCTGACGCAGGACGCCTTGAAATCGCGCGGCATCGGCGTCGACATGATCGGCTTCGACTCAGCGATGGAAAAGCAGAAGGAGGACGCGCGCGCCGCCTGGAAGGGCTCGGGCGAGGCTGCCACCGAAACCGTCTGGTTCGAGGTCAAGGAGAAGGTCGGCGCAAGCGAGTTCCTCGGCTACGACACCGAAACCGCCGAGGGCGAGATCCGCGCCGTCGTTTCCGAAGGCAAGGAAGCCAAGGAACTGAAGGTAGGCGCCACCGGCGCGATCGTTCTGAACCAGACGCCGTTCTATGGCGAATCCGGCGGTCAGGTCGGCGACGAAGGCGTGATCAAGGGCCCCAAAGGCGCGCTGTTCCGCGTCACCGACACCCAGAAGAAGCTGGGCGACCTGTTCGTGCATGTCGGCAAGGTCGAGAAGGGCACGTTCAAGGTCGGCGATCACGTCGAGCTGGAAGTCGACCACACCAACCGCGGCGCGATCCGGTCAAACCACTCGGCGACGCATCTTCTGCATGAAGCCCTGCGGCAGATCCTCGGCACCCACGTCGCCCAGAAGGGCTCGATGGTCTCGCCCGACCGGCTGCGCTTCGATTTCTCGCATACGAAGCCGATGTCCGCCGATGAAGTCCGCGAGGTCGAGCGCCTGGCAAACGAGGTCGTCCTGCACAATGCGCCCGTCGAGACCCGCCTGATGGCGATCGACGACGCGATCGAAACCGGCGCGATGGCGCTGTTCGGCGAGAAATACGGCGACGAGGTGCGCGTCGTCTCGATGGGCAATACGGTCAAGGGGCCCAAGGGCAACAAGGCCTGGTCGGTCGAGTTGTGTGGCGGCACTCACGTCAAGCGCACCGGCGACATCGGCCTCGTCAAGGTCGTCGGCGAAAGCGCTTCGTCCGCCGGCGTCCGCCGCCTCGAAGCACTGACCGGTGACGGCGCGCGTGCCTATCTCTCGCAACAGGACGAGCGCGTCCGCGAAATCGCAGCTCTCATGAAAACCAAGCCCGACGACATCGTCGAGCGCGTCAAGACGCTGATGGACGAACGCCGCACGCTCGAAAAGCAACTCTCCGACGCCAAGCGCCAGATCGCGCTGGGTGGCGGCGGCGGTAGCGGAGATGCAGGCGGCGCTGCGGCCTCCGCCGTCAAGACGGTCGGCAAGGTCAAGTTCTACGCCCGCACCGTGCAGGGCCTGAACCCCAAGGATCTTCGCGGGCTCGTCGACGACGGCAAGTCCCAGATCGGCTCCGGCGTAGCTGTCATCGTCGGCGTCACCGAGGACGGCAAGGCCGCCATCGCGGTCGGCGTCACCGAGGACCTCGTCAAGTCGTACAGCGCCGTCGATCTCGTCCGCGTCGGCGCGGAAGCCCTCGGCGGCAAAGGCGGCGGCGGCCGTCCCGACATGGCCCAGGCCGGCGGCCCCGACGGATCGAAGGCCGCCGACGCGTTGGCCGCTATCGAGGCGAAGTTGGCTTCGTCGTAGGTCGGTTCAAGTGCCGCCCTTGCGGCGCGCGACCCGATATCTGCGGTTTGCCTTGATTTTTGTTGGGTCGCGCTCTCCTTGACCCAACCTGCGAGGAACCACCATGTGCCGCTGGATCGCCTACCTCGGTGAGCCGATGTTCCTGGAGGACTTCGTCACCGCCCCCCAGCAGAGCCTCATCGTCCAGAGCCGCTCGAGCAAGGAAGCCCGCAGCGCCGTCAATGGAGACGGTTTCGGCCTGGGCTGGTACGCGGACCGCGCCGAACCCGGCATCTTCCGTGACGTGCGCCCCGCCTGGAGCGACGAGAACCTCCTGTCCCTCGCCCGCCAGATCAAGTCGCGCCTGTTCTTCGCCCACATCCGCGCCTCGACCGGCACCGCAACCACGCGCGCCAACTGCCATCCCTTCTCGGTCGGCCGCTGGATGTTCATGCACAACGGCAAGATCGGCGGCTGGGACACCCTCCGCCGGCGCATCGACAGCGCCATTCCTGATGAGCTTTTCAAGCATCGCCTCGGCACCACCGACAGCGAGGCCCTGTTCCTCCTGATGCTCGCGAACGGTCTCGACAAGGACCCAGCCGGCGCTGTGTCCCGCACGCTCGCCATGATCGAGGAACAGATGCGCCAACTACGGATCGAAGAACCGTTGCGGGTCACCGCCGCTTTCTCGAACGGCGAGAAGGTCTATGCGCTCCGCTATGCCTCGACGGGCAAACCCGAGACGCTCTACACCCGCCAGCGCCGCGACAATTCCGGACGGCTGCTCGTGTCCGAACCGCTAGACGACGGCCGCGACGACTGGCTCGCCGTCCCCCCGCAGAGCTTCGTCGAAGTCACCCGCGATCACGTCGGCTGGCGTGATTTCCGCGCGGTTGCGTGAAACGGCGAGCGCCGTAGGGTGCGGTAGCGCGCGTCGCATCGGGTTGTTTGCCCGAGCGACCTGGATGCGCGCGTACCGCACCGATTCTTCGGCAATCCAGATTGTCGATGGGTGGTGCGGTACGCTACGCTACCGCACCCTACAAGGAAGCACCCACATGCCCAGCACAGACGCCGTAGTCCGCGAAATCGCCGCCGCCAATCGCATCCTCGCGCATTTCAATGTCGTCGATGCCTACGGGCATATCTCCCGACGCGACCCCGAGAACCCCAAGCGCTTCCTGCTGTCCCGGTCGAAGAGCCCCGAACTCGTCGAGCCCGAGGACATCATGACGTTCAACCTCGACGGCTCCGTCGCCGATGGCCGCAAGGACAAGCCGTATCTGGAACGTTTCATCCACGCTGGAATCTACGAGGCGAACCCCGAGATCATGTCGGTGGTCCACAGCCACGCGCTGGAAGTCGTGCCGTTCTCGATTTCGACGGTGCCGCTGGTGCCGATGATGCACGTCGCGAGCCACTGCGGCGCGCACATGCCGGTGTGGGACATCGCCGACAAGTTCGGCGACACCGGGCTTCTCGTGACCAACCTCGAGCAGGGCCGCGATCTCGCGACGAAACTCGCCAAGAACCGCGTCGCCCTGATGCGCGGACACGGCTTCGCCGCTGCCGGCCAGACCATCGGCGAAGTGCTCAAGATCTCGATCTACCTGCCGCAGAACGCCCGCGTGATGATGGACGCCATGCGTCTGGGCGGCGGCTTCAAACCGCTTTCCGCAGGCGAGCAGGCTATCCGTGACGCGGACGGCCCCGGCGGCCGCGAGCTCGACCGCGCCATGGAATACTGGGCCGCCAAAGCCGGCGCGAGCCATCTTTTACCGCCGAGAAAGTGACTGACGTCCGACTAAGCCCCGCGATCGACAAAATCGACAAATCACTTCGTCAATCGGAATCCTCACCCCGAGAAGGAGACATGTTTCACTATGACGCTTCGCAAATTCATCATCGAGCGCGACATTCCCAAAGTCGGCACCTTTGAGCGCGATCAGCTCCGCGGAGCTGCCGCGAAGTCGAACGAGGTGTTGGCGCAGTTGGGGACCGACATTCAGTGGATCGAGAGTTTCGTCGCAGCCGACAAGACGTTCTGCGTCTATCTCGCCAAGGACGAGGCGATCATCCGCAAGCACGCGGAGATCAGCGGCTTTCCCGCGACTAAGATTACTGAAGTCCGCAAGATGATCGATCCCACGACCGCAGCGGACTGAAACCGGCGCGTAAAGCCAGAATACGCCGCCCTCGACGGTCGCATGAGAAAACTCAGGGGCCCGCAGAGCCCCGGCGACGCCACCACGGTCATCGACTCGGCCGCACGCTGCTGCCACCAGGTAACGAAAGCGGGCAGCCTCTGCCCGCGGAAACC
>CANJPN010000278.1 GCA_947475855.1 Bradyrhizobiaceae bacterium | reverse complement strand
GAGAACCGGTCGAACGCCACGGCCTCGAACCGCCGCGAAATGATCCAGCGATAGAACACGCCGCGAAACGCGAATTCCTCCACCACCGGCACGACCACGATACCGCCGAATGCCCGGATCGCGAGCCAGGCCGCGGCGAGCACCGGCGGCTGCGCCGAAAGCCACGTGCCGAGATCCAACCCGCTCGGCGCCACGCCTCCCGCGTCGGTCGCGATCCAGGCGGCGCCGACCACCACGCCCGCCGACACCGCCACAGGCGATATCGCCACCGCAAACCCGCGATACCACCCGCGCAGGACGTACAGAGCCACACCGGCCGCCGCGATCTTCAGCCCATAGAGCCACGTGTCGTAGGGCGCCGACGCCGACGCGACGATGCTGCCGCCCATCAGCGCCATGAACGGCACGAGCAGCGCATCCATCGAGCGATCCGCCATACCGATAGACTGCGCCGGTGCGGCCTTCTGGTGCGCGAAGAACGCGATCCGTGGCGCGAGCGCCATTAATCCCAGCGCCACCGCCAGGAACGCCATCCAGCCCGCCTGCGAATGGAAACCGCCCTCGGCCACGTCTGGCGACACGTGCCCGCCGATGCTGACCAGCGCGGCGATCCTCACGATGTTGAGTGCATAGATCGACGCGACGCCGAGCGGCAGCAGCAGCAGTGCATTTGGAAATCTGAGCGTCTGCCGGAACGACCACAGATAAAGCCCGAGGAACGCGGCCACCAGCGCCATTCCCTCGTAACCCGAGCAACTCTGATCGATGATGACTTTGAAGTCGCGCACCGAAAGCGATTGCATCGCGTAGTCGACCGCGGCAGTCGGCTCGTAGAGCGACAGCAAAGCGTGCGCGAGCATCAAGGACGTGCCGGCGAGCTGATCCCACCCCGTCTGCGCAAGGCCGCCCCCCGCCAACAGGATCGCCCCGGTGGCGAGTGCGATCGCGATCTCGCGTGTTTGACGTCGAACCAGCTCGGTCCAGAATCGTATCGGCGCGAACAGCCAGAACAGCGACAGCGCCGTCGCCGCCAGCGGAATGCAATAGAGCGCGAACCAACCCCACGGCGGCTCCGGCGCGCTCGCGGCGTGCAGCGTGAAAGCGAACGTGGCCGCGCTCAGCACCGCGAACAGACCGAGGTTCACCGCCAGCGGCACCCCCCACCCGTTCCCCCGGCCTTCAGCAGCCGACGTCCACACTTCCGCGATTTCACCCCGCCGCGGCCACATCATGATTGCCCAGGCGATCGCCGCGACGATCACCAGCATCTGCAGATGACGCAGCCAATACGCCGGATGCTGCCAGTAGGGGAGGTTCACCTCGAACGAGAACAGCAGCGAGATGACGGTGATCTCGCACCCCGCCAATTCGATCGCCATCAACGGACGGGCAAAGCGCGCCAACCGCTTACGTAATCCCCCGCCTTCCGCCAAGCGCCCGCCCGCGCGAATTTCAGGTTCGATATGCACGCTCATCGTGGCTGCCCGACACTCGCTGGAAACGACCGTCCCGGAAACGAGAAAGGCGGCACCGGGATTTGCCCCTTGCCGCCTCTCCATCAGGAATCGTGCCAATAGATCGTGTCTTGCGCCCTATGGAGCGCGCGACTTCACTTGCGCAGGCGGCGATACGCCATCATGCCCGCGCAGGCGAGGATCGCGACCGCAGCGACACCTGCCGGACCATCGATCTCCGGTGCATGCCTGACCGCGCGCCAATCGCCCAACGCTGCGGCCTCGCCGATGGTGGCGCCGAGAGCGGCAAGCGCAGTTGCCACCCGAAAGTACATCGTCTTCATCGTGTACACTCCGTCACAATTGAGGCATATGGCCAGCCGCATTTAAGCCAGCCCGACACGCCACGATATGACGTTCACGCCCGGTTAACCTTCTGAAATCAAATCAGATAGTTAAGCCCCACGGGGGGCGCGCGGTGAAAGGCGCTGTTACACCAGACGGCTCTGCTCCACCGCTGCCCCGATGAAGCTCGTGAACAGCGGATGCGGCTCGAACGGCCGCGATTTCAGCTCGGGATGGTATTGCACGCCGATGAACCACGGATGGTCCGGATACTCGATCGTCTCCGGCAACAGCCCGTCCGGCGACAAGCCGCCGAACACCATGCCCTTCGCTTCCAGCCGCTCGCGATAGCGCATGTTGACCTCGTAGCGATGACGGTGCCGTTCGCTGATCTCCGTCGTCCCGTAGATCTGCGCGATGCGGCTACCCTTGCCGAGCTTCGCTTCGAACGCGCCCAGCCGCATGGTGCCGCCGAGGTCCCCGCCCTGTCGCCGCTTCTCGAGTTCGTTGCCGCGCATCCACTCCGTCATCATACCGACGACAGGTTCATCAGCAGGCCCGAATTCGGTCGAGCTAGCCGAGGTGATGCCGGCGAGATTGCGTGCCGCTTCGAGACAGGCCATCTGCATGCCGAAGCAGATGCCGAAGTAGGGCACGCCGCGCTCGCGCGCGAACTTCGCCGACAGGATCTTGCCTTCCGAGCCGCGTTCACCGAACCCGCCGGGCACCAGGATGCCATGCACGCCTTCCAGATGCGCCGCCGGTTCCTCGCTCTCGAAGATCGAGCTGTCGATCCACTCGAACTTGACCTTCACGTTGTTGGCGATGCCCGCGTGCACGAGGGCTTCGGTCAACGACTTGTAGGCGTCCTGATGCTCCGTGTACTTGCCCACGATCGCGATCGAAACTTCGCCTTCCGGCGCCTTGATCCGGCTGACGATCTCTTCCCAGCGCGCGAGGTCCGGCTTCGGCGCGCCGTTGATCCCGAACGCCGTCAGAACCTGCTCGTCGAGACCTTCCTTGTGATAGGCGAGCGGCACCTCGTAGATCGACTTCATGTCGAGGGCCTGGATCACGGCCTCTTCGCGCACGTTGCAGAACAGCGCGATTTTCTTCCGCTCTGAGCGCGGCACCTCGCGGTCCGCCCGGCACAGCAGGATATCCGGCTGAATGCCGATCGATCGCAGCTCCTTCACGGAATGCTGCGTCGGCTTGGTCTTGAGCTCGCCCGCGGACGGGATCCACGGCACGAGCGTCAGATGGATGAAGATCGACGATCCCCGCGGCAATTCGTTGCCGAGCTGACGGATCGCCTCGAAGAACGGCAGGCCCTCGATGTCACCGACCGTGCCGCCGATCTCGACCAGCACGAAATCGACGTCGTCGTTGCCCCATGTGACGAACTGCTTGATCGCGTCGGTCACGTGCGGGATCACCTGCACGGTGCCGCCGAGGTAGTCGCCGCGCCGCTCCTTGGCCAGGATGTCCTGGTAGATGCGGCCCGCCGTGACGTTGTCCGTCTTCTTGGACGACACGCCGGTGAAGCGCTCGTAGTGTCCGAGATCGAGGTCGGTTTCCGCCCCGTCGTCGGTCACGAACACCTCACCATGCTGGTAAGGGCTCATCGTACCGGGATCGACGTTGAGATAGGGATCGAGCTTCCTGAGCCGGACCGTGTAGCCACGAGCCTGAAGAAGCGCGCCGAGTGCGGCGGATGCGAGGCCCTTGCCAAGTGAGGAGACCACGCCGCCGGTGATGAAGATGTACCGTTGCATGGGCCTCGACACTATCTCCCCTCGTCTCCGATTCGAAGGCCGAAATCGCCGCAGTCCACGGGAGTTCTTGGCTCAGGCTCCGCCGGGGTGTGATTTTGAAGCCTCGAATGCCCCTCTACAGGCCATCAGGCCGGCTGTCGACGGAAACGTAGCCGCGCCTTTCAGCACCCGGTTGCTGCCGGTTCTGATTGATCGCGGCCGCCACCTCCCCGATAACCAGGACACCACGGGTTGCGGCGCAAGCCCAGCCAGCACTCCCGGAAACTGAAATCGAGAACCCAGGACGAAAGCATGGACCTCCAGCAGATCCTGGCCTTGAACGTGATGGTGATCTCAGCCCTTGCCCTCGCCGGCGGCCTTCTGCAGGGAACGTGGCGGGGCGCGGGCCTTTGGCTCGGCGTAAACGCCTTTATCCTCGCCGCCGGGGCGATCTTGCTGCAATCGGCGCCGAACATTGCAGGAACAGTGATCGTCCTCCTCTTCTTGCCGCTCGTAGTGGCCCCCGCTCTTCTCGCGCGGCTCATCGAATCGCGCGTCCAGCAGCTTCGCATGAAGGATGCGGCACGGCTGGCGCGCATTGCAGCATGGTTCCATCCCTCTTCCCAGGCCAGGCTGAACGCAGCGATGCTGGGAGCCCAGGCGAGCGACAACCTGTCCGAGCAGATCGCCGCCATGCGCCGCGTCCAGGTTACCGCTGCACCGTTCGATCGCCTGATGATCGAAGCCACCATTCTGCGCCTGCAGAACAAATGGTATGAACTGCTCGACCTTCTCCAGGCCAATCCCCAGCTCGCCCAATCATCACCGAGCCTTTATGTGCGCGCCCTCGGCGAGAACGGTCAGCTCGACCGAATGACCCGAGCCTACGACGACGCCAAGTCTCGCCTCCATCCCGGCGAATTGGCGGTGACTCAATTGTGCATGATGGCGTTCAGCGGCAGACGTGCCGAGGTCGAACAAGTCCTGAACGGCCCGCTTGCGAGCTTGCAAGCCGACAGCCGCACCTGCTGGATGGCCATCGCCGCCCGCGCGGCCGGGGCACCCGCGGAACATTGGAAACCCGTCTTCGAGCGCCTCTCGCGAAGTGCCGCCACACAAAGCACCCGCCTGGCTGCAGCGCGCCAGCTCGAGATCTCACAAGCACAACATGGTGCCGCGCGCCTCGACGACCTATCCACCGTCATCCTTGACGATGCTGCAGCCCGCCTCCATCGCATCACATCCCAGCGTACGGCGAGACCCGCGTTTACGCCCGTCACCTGGATGCTGCTGGCCGCGATCGCCTTTGGCTTCATCCTGTCGGAAATGCGCGGCGGCTCGGAAAACCTTCGCACACTCGTCGAGCTCGGCGCATTGTGGCCCCCCTATGTCACTGACCGAGGCGAGTGGTGGCGGCTCGTCACGCCTTTGTTCCTCCACTGGGGACCGCTGCACGCGATCGTCAACAGCTTCATGCTGGTGGTGCTGGGCCGCGCCTGCGAGCGCTCGTACGGCTCGCTTCGCATGGGACTGGTCTACGGACATGGCGGCATCGCCTCCACGACATTTGTCTGGTGGTTGGCGGCGAGTGGCCGCAGCGATCCCTCCGTACTCGTCGGCGCATCCGGCGCGATCATGGCCTTGTTCGGCGCCATTGCCGGCCGGAGCCTGGTGATCTGGCTGCGCTACCGCGATGTGCTCGACGGCAAGAACCTGTTGATGATCGGGGTCATCGTGGCGCTGCAGGTCGCGGTCGACCTCTCAGTGCCACAGGTCAGCTTGGCAGCGCACGCCTCTGGTCTCGTCGCGGGCGCAATCATCGGCGCAATACTGACGATGTTGACCAAGGGCGAAGTTGAAACACAGCCGCCATGAGCCGCACGCGTTGAGCGATAGCGTCAGGAAAACCCGATCCCCGCTCAACTGATTTCACATGCCACGCAGAACTTACTTCGACGTCGGCGCCGACGGCTGAAGCTTGTCGAGAATACCACCGCGCGGGGCAGTGCTGGCCGGCGCGTTGTCGCCCGAGGCCGGCGGCGCCGGTGTCGCTGGAGCAACTGGCGTGACCGGAACGGACTGAGCCGGTGGAGCAGCGTCGCGGCCGATGACCGGGCCCTGCGCGTTCTGGCTTTGCGCGAGCACGGTCAGCAATAAACTGGTGACGAAGAAAGCCCCGGCTAGCCCGGCCGTAACGCGGGTGAGCAAATTCGCGGTGCCGCGGCCCGTCAGGAAGCCGCCGCCGCCACCACCGCCGCCGATGCCCAGCGCGCCACCTTCGGACCGCTGCAACAGGACGACCCCGACGAGCCCTGCGGCGATCATCAGGTGCAAAACGAGAAGTACGGTCGAAAGCATGCGAGTGGGGCTCCAACGGACCGGCTGGTAAGGCTGTTGCTGGCGGCTTCTATCTTAGTTGCCCGCGCGAGGGAAGCCGCAGCGCATCGACGGCCGGTTGCGGCTACTGCGCAGGCGGGGCCTTCGGCGGAACGTAGACGTCCGGCGCCTTGGGTTGCTGAGGCGGCCGGGGCTTGGGTTTCGGCGGCGCCGAAGCGGCGGGCGCCTCGCCCTGCCCCCCAACGGCAGCAACCGGCGCCGGCTTGGGCTTCGGTTTCGGCTTTGCGACGTCCTGCGCAACGCCACCAGCCGCTGCCTGGACCTTGGGCACGGCCTTGGGCACCGCTTTCGCCTTCGCCTGCAGGGCCGGATCCGGCTTTGGCTTCGGACGCGGACAGCGGAACGCCACCGCTTCGTCCATCTCGATCAGCTTCTTGACTTGCTCGAGTTGCGCTGACTTCAGGTTAGCCTTGCCCCATTGCGCGCCCTTGGCGAGGTTGTCCCGCGCACCCAGCCCCTCGAGCTGCCCGATCTCACGCTTGAGCTGGTCGCACGTCTGTTCGTCGAGCGTCGCCGCAGGCGCAAGCGTAGCCGCCGCCGTCAGCAGCAACGCGCTGACGGACAGGCAACCGACGACCCGGCGTCCCCTAGTCTGCGCGATGACCATCGCGTAATCCTTCCGTGATGCGATCCCGGCCGGAATCTATGGCCGCATTTATTTGCAATAGGCCGCCAGAATACCGCAGAAGTCGTCAGCCTTGAGGCTGGCCCCGCCGACAAGCGCGCCGTCGACATTGGCTACCCTCATCAGCTCCACGGCATTTGAAGCCTTCACCGAACCTCCATAAAGCAGACGCATCGCGTTGGCTTCAGCGCCCAATCGCCCCGACAGCGCCTCGCGCATGAACTGATGCACTTGGGCCACGTCTGCTGCCGTCGGCGTGAGCCCGGTGCCGATCGCCCATACCGGTTCATAGGCAACCACCGTATTGGCCGCGGTCGCCCCCTTGGGCACTGCGCCAGCGAGCTGACGACCGACGACCGTGAGTGTTTGCCCGATTGCCCGCTCGCCCGCCGTTTCGCCGACGCAGACGATCGCGATCAGCCCCGCGCGATGCGCAGCTTCCGCCTTCGCCCGAATCTCGGAATCGAGCTCGCCATGGTCCATCCGCCGCTCCGAATGCCCGACAATGACGGCCTTGGCGCCCGCGTCCGCCAGCATCTCGGCCGCGATATCCCCGGTGTTCGCACCCGAAGCCTTGGCGTGGCAATCCTGCCCGCCCACCAGCAGCCGCGAGCCCGCCGCGTCCTGCGCCAGCGCCGCCACCAGCGTCGCCGGTGGGCAGATCATCACATCGGCTTCAGCTCCGGCCGAAGCCCCCCCGGCTTTGAGGGAGTCGCGAACTTTCAGCGCCTCGCCGAGCCCCGCCTTGAGGCCGTTCATCTTCCAATTGCCAGCAACCAACGGACGGATCTTGCGCGCACTGTTCATCGATTTTCCCCTGCACATCCTCGGCCGCTACTGGCCCGAGCGGAAACCCGCGGGACTTCACCCGCCCGCAGGGTCGGTCTCCTATCACACCAGCGGAAAATGGGGACACACACAATTTCCCTGACGGACCAGTGCAGTCATGAGCCTCGCCCCCCGGAAATTGTGTGTGTCCCTATTTTCCAGCACCCGCGTCCACCGCCGCGTCGAGCGTGGCGATGGTTCGAGATATCGGGCGGCGGGGCGTGGAGCACCGCAGTGAATTTGAGTTTGAGCGGCGATCCGCCGCCCCGCCTCGAACTTGGATCATGGCAGCTCGCCCCATGATCCCGCACCGCGAACGGTATGAACCGGATTTGGCGGTCCACTCGCATCCCGTGGGTCGCAGGCGGCATCCGCGCGATGCTTCACTCCTGCGAGATCCGAGCCCGCACCTCGCCGACAAGACGCCTCCGGTTGGCGACCCGATGTGATGCGGACGAGGGGAGGATAGCCGCGACGTGGTGGTGCGGGGATAAGTGTGGAGACGT
>CANJPN010000277.1 GCA_947475855.1 Bradyrhizobiaceae bacterium | reverse complement strand
TCCTTCTTCAGGTGCTGCATGAAGTTGTAGCGAACGCCCCGAAACCCTGCCCGATCGAGCCGCTTCAATTCAGCAGGCGCAACGCTCGGTGCCAGAAGCGCGACACCGAGATAAGCCCCGCCCTTCGCCGCCAGCGCATCCTCGACGACACGATTGTCAAGCCCATGCAAAGCTGAATGCACGATCACGCAGCGCTCGATTCCCAGCATTTCGTGAAGCGCAAACAGCTTCTCTTTCGGTGCGTCGGCGCGCACCGGCCAATTCGGATCCACCGGATAGATCGCCTTCGGCCCGAACACATGACAATGCGTGTCCCATGCCCCCGGCGGCAGCTTCAGCTTCGGCCGCGAAGGATGCGGATGATAGGTTGCCTCTGGCTCGTCCTTCATATTGCACCCTCCACGCACACACCTTCGACAGCGACAGACGCCATCTCAGACGCCCTCGACGCCGATGTCCTTCGCGAGCACGTTCAGCGCACGCACCAGCTCAGCCGGCAGCGGCACTCCCTTCGTACGGCGCTCCTGCGCGATGCTCCAGGCGTTTTCGCCGGGCAGTTTCACTTCCGAGAAGCCCCCCATCGTCTTGGAGCCCTTCATCTGTGCGTAGATTTCATCGACATCGGCCTTGAATTCAGCCACGTCCGCGAACGCCGAGATGTCGAGCGCGCAAATGAACTGGCCCGTATTTGTCGGCGTCACGTGATCCGTGGTGAAGTCCACCACGTCCTTGCCCATGGCCGCGCCGTTGAGCGTTCCCGCCAGCAGCCCCAGCATCAGCGCCAGGCCGTACCCCTTCGGTCCGCCGATCGGTACCAGAAAGCCTTCGCTCGAGCGGTTGGGATCGGTCAACGGATTGCCCTGCTTGTCGACCATCCAGCCGACCGGCATCTGCTCGCCGCGCTGCTGCGCCATCTTCACCTTACCGTAGGCCGCTGTCGTCGTCGCCATGTCGAGCAGAATCGGCGGACGCTTCGCACCAGGAATGGCGATCGCGATTGGATTGGTCGACAACAGCAGATCGATGCCACCCCACGGTGGCACATGGTTGCCATTGCCCACTGCCGCATAGAGCCCGATCATATCGTGCGCCATCGGCATCTGCGCATACAGCGCTGCAGGCCCCGCGTGATTGCTCGACCGCGCGCCGACCCACGCGATGCCAGTTTCTTTTGCTTTAGCGATCGCGATCTCGGCAGCCTTGGCCATCACGAGATGGCCCATCGCGTTGTCGCCGTCGAGAAGCGCCTGCGCCTTCCGCTCTTTGATGATGCGGATGTTGGGCCGCACGTTGATG
This sequence comes from Bradyrhizobiaceae bacterium, assembly GCA_947475855.1. Taxonomy (GTDB): domain Bacteria; phylum Pseudomonadota; class Alphaproteobacteria; order Rhizobiales; family Hyphomicrobiaceae; genus CAMDPA01. The sequence continues at coordinate 6,634 of CANJPN010000277.1, read as the reverse complement.
CCGCCCGAGCGGATGCGCTTTACGTACATCGGCAGCCGGAACACACCGTGCCCGTCGGAACCCCGCACATCCGCTTCCGTCATCAGCCCCGCGACCTTCGCTGCATCCGCATCCGGAAACCCGCACGCCCTGAGCACGCGGTCGATATAGGCTTGGAGCTCGCTCGGCGTGATCGTGCGAGCAGATGCGGCAGCAGTGTCAGTCATGAGGTTCCTCCTGTTTGGAGGCCAACCTGTTCGAATCCTTGCCGCTTGTCGAGCATCGCCCGGTAATTTCGCGATGCTGCGCCCCACATCGGTCCATCACGCATCGAGGTAGGTGCCGTGGCTGACACCTCTACCGGGCGGCCCCTGGACGTCCAAGGCTGCGAACGCAGCCCGGCGCAAGTGCGCCGTACTAAGTAAAGAAGTGCGCCGCGCTGAACAAAAAGAGCCCGGCACAGGAGGATGTGCCGGGCTCCGGATCGAAGAGGGACGGGAGGAGACGCCCCGCTCCGTGACTTATGAATTGATCGGTCGAGCAGCAGAAGATTGCAGGTGTCCGCGATCCATTCACTGTTTCCGGATGACCCTCTTGGGGGCATCCGAGGCCGCGACCCCGGCCCGGTATTCAAGATGTCCCGTTCCGCTCTGGCACCCTCTTCCGGATGGCCCACTTCGGGCCATCCGAGGGCGCAAAGCGCCCCGGCGCCAGTGCGCCGTACGAGCGATTAGTAGTTATAAGCGCGCTCGCCGTGCTCGGTGAGATCGAGGCCCTCACGCTCGCGATCCGTCTCAGGACGCAACCCGATGACGATGTCGACAACCTTGTAGAGTACCGCCGAGAGGATGCCCGACCATAGCAAGGTCAAACCGACCGCCTTGAGCTGCGTGATCACCTGAACGATCATCACGTACTCACCAGGAGCCGCTTCGCCGGGCTTGATCGTGTAGTCGACGATGCCCAAGCCACCCAGCGATGGCGCCACCAGGATGCCCGTCGCAATTGCACCGATGATGCCACCGATGCAGTGCACGCCGAACACGTCGAGACTGTCGTCGTATCCGATCGCGTTCTTGATGCTGGTGCAGAACACGAAGCAGACGACGCCAGCGACGAGACCAAGGCAGATCGAGCCCATCGGACCGGCAAAGCCCGATGCAGGCGTCACCGCAACGAGGCCCGCGACTGCACCCGAGACGAGGCCGAGGAGCGAAGGCTTGCCCTTCGAAATCCACTCCGCAAACATCCAGGCCGTGCCGGCTGCGGCGGTGGCGACGAAAGTGTTCATCATTGCCAGCGCAGCAGTGCCGTTTGCTTCAAGGTTGGAGCCGGCATTGAAGCCGAACCAGCCGACCCAAAGCAGAGCTGCACCGATCATCGTCATGGTCAGCGAGTGCGGTGCCATGGATTCGCGACCGAAACCGACTCGTTTGCCGATCATGATTGCACCAACGAGACCGGCGATGCCCGCGTTGATGTGCACGACAGTGCCACCGGCAAAGTCGAGCGCGCCCCAGCGGAATGCAAGTCCTGCATCGGCCTGTACTTCGGCAAGTGCAGCTTCCGCTGCAACCTTGGCATCTCCAGTCGCAGCCGCGACCTTCTTTGCAGCATCGGCGAGAGCGTCCGGCCCGGCCCAGTACCAGACCATGTGCGCGATCGGCAGGTAAACGATGGTCACCCACAAGACCACGAACAGCAGCAGTGCCGAGAACTTCACCCGCTCGGCGAACGCGCCGACGATGAGCGCCGGCGTGATGCACGCAAAGGTCATCTGGAACGCGATGTAGGCGTATTCTGGAACGACGACGCCATTGGAAAACGTTGCCGCGACGGAGTTGGTGTCGACACCCCTCAGGAAGGCCTTCGACAAGCCGCCCACGTAGGCGTTGAGCGACCCGCCGCTGGTGAAGGCGAGGCTGTAGCCGTAGATCACCCAGATCAGGGATACGACCGAAACGATTGCGAACACCTGCATCAGAACCGACAGCATGTTCTTCGAGCGGACCAGGCCGCCATAGAACAGCGCCAGACCCGGGATCGTCATCAGCAGCACCAGGACGGTGCTGGTCATGAGGAACGCCGTGTCACCCTTGTTGGGCACCGGTGGAGTGTCGGCCGCCATGGCCGACCCGCATGCGAGCGCAAGGCCCGCAGCGATGAGGGCCGGCACGACCCGGTTACTTACTTTCGACTGCATCTTAGGAACTCTCCCCTGAGGTGATGATGAAAAGCATTGAGTGGAGCGAAGCAGGCGGCGGCGATGCCCCGTAAAGCCGCCGGTGCTCAGAGCGCGGTTTCGTCGGTCTCACCGGTGCGGATGCGAACCGTGTGCTCGATGGTCGAAACGAAGATTTTGCCGTCGCCGATCTGGCCGGTTTTGGCGGCCTTCGAGATCGCCTCGATCGCCTTGTCGACCTGGCCAGCGGCCACGACGACCTCGATCTTGATCTTCGGCAGGAAGCTCACGGCGTACTCGGCGCCGCGATAGATCTCGGTATGGCCTTTCTGTCGGCCGTAACCCTTGACCTCGGTGACCGTCATGCCTTGGAGCCCGAGATCCGTAAGTGCCGAGCGGACCTCCTCGAGCTTGAACGGCTTGATGATGGCAGTGACGAGCTTCATGGAGCACCCCCTTGCGATAGCCAACGCGTAGAAATCCGGGCTGGCGGCTGACAACCTCTGGGACGTCGCCCAACACATGGCGACCCCTCGAAAGGTTAAGGGGAGTCAAGACTTGTGCCACTTGGTCAATCAAAACGTAAGACACTGAAAAAAATACGAAAAAGGAGAAAAGCCCAATTTTCGAGCAGGCACCTGACTGCAAAACTTGCTTATTATTTATGCGCTCGGTGGCAATTGCACACTATTTCACCACGAAGGCCGTCTGACGTTGCCTCATCAGCCCTTCCTGCGCCGTTGAGGCGACCAAAGTGCCGTCCTGGCGGAAGACCTTCCCCCTGGAAAACCCACGCGCACCGCTGGCTGAAGGACTGTCCTGGGCATACAGCAGCCACTCGTCGGCGCGAAACGACCTATGAATCCACATAGCGTGATCGAGACTCGCAAGCTGGATGTCCGTATCGAACATCAGCTTTCCGTGTGGAACGAGCGCCGTATCGAGCAGCGTGAAATCCGAAGCGAAGGCAAGAACACATTGATGGATCTGCGGATCGTCCGGCAGCTTTCCCGTCGTGCGGACCCAGACATGCTGCGCCGGCTCCCCGCCTCCCCGTGAGCGGTACCGATCGATCTCGACCACCCGCATCTCGACCGGCCGTTCGCGCGTCAGATAGCTCTTGAGGTTTTCCGGCATCTTGTCGAGCAGCGCCGCGCGCAACTCTTCCTCGGTTGGCAGCTCGTCCGGCCCAGGCACGATCGGCATCGCCACTTGATGATCGAACGACACCTCCTCCTTGTGGAACGAGGCGCTCATGACGAAAATCGCCTGTCCGTGCTGCACCGCCTTGACCCGTCTGGTCGTGAAGCTGGCGCCATCCCGTACCCGCTCGACCTCGTAGACGATCGGCGCACCAGGATCCCCCGCCAGCAGGAAGTAGGCATGCATCGAATGCATCGAGCGCGGCTCCTCGACCGTCCGCTGGGCCGCCACGACCGACTGAGCCAGCACCTGTCCGCCGTAAACCCGCGTGAAACCCGTCGGCAGAGAATGCCCGCGGAACAGGTTGACCTCGAGTTGCTCCAAGTCGAGCAGCGACAGAAGCGCACCAAGTGCTTTGGAGGCTTTATTCTTTGCGGCCGCCATGTTGGTATTCCTCGCCGTGATGCTGCACCGCAACGACAGGACTTCAGCGGGAGTGGCGAGTCAAGCGAGCCGGCTTATTGACCGGCACTCCGTTGAATCGGGGCCGGCCGCTGGCGGTGAACAACGGAGAGACGTGAACTCGATGTCGCGACGCCAGGCAGACGTCTCCATTTCAGGCGCAGGTTTTGCTGGCTTGTCGCTGGCCATCTCCCTTGCCCGGAGCCTGGGGCCGGAACTTCGCATCGTGCTCGTCGATCGGACATCGCCCCCGCCCGACGAAGCCGGTCGAAACGATCCTCGCGCAGTAGCAATCTCGGCATCATCGAGGCGGCTGTTGGAGGCCATCGGAATCTGGCCTCATATCGCAGACCAAGCCCAACCGGTGAAACGTATCGAAATCACCGACTCCGGTCTCGACGCCGGCATCCGGCCCGTCCTCCTGGCCTGGGACAACGACCTCCACGAAATTGAAGGCACCTCGACCGCCGCACACATTGTCCCGCTCCCCAGACTGAATGCAGCCCTCGAAACTGCCGCCGCCTCCGAGCGCAGCATCGCGATCGTAAGGCCCGCCGCAGCTCGCAGTTTCAGCGTCGGCGAATTCTCCGCCGACATCGAACTCGAAGGAGGCGACACGATCGCAGCTCCACTTGCCGTCGCCGCCGATGGCCGCAACTCGATCCTGCGTCAAGCCTCGGGCATCAAAACGGTCGGCTGGCCCTACGAGCAGATCGGCATCGCGACCACCATCGAGCACGAGCTGGATCACGGAGGCATCGCGGTGCAGCACTTCCTGCCCGCCGGACCTTTCGCGATCCTGCCGCTGCCCGGTCGCAAATCCTGTGTGACGTGGACCGAAAGCGCCGCCGAAGGCCATCGCATCATGTTACTCGATGACAATGCCTTTCTCGAAGAACTCGACCTCCGCTTCGGCGGCAAGCTCGGCCGCTTGAAACTCGCTGGCAGCCGCAAAGCCTGGCCACTCTCGGTGCATCTTGCACGCGCGTACATCGCAAACCGCCTCGCCCTCGTCGGCGACGCGGCCCACGGCGTCCACCCGATCGCTGGGCAAGGCCTCAACCTCGCCTTCCGCGACGTCGCCGCAATGACGGAAGTTATCGCCGACGCGACACGTACCGGCCTCGACATCGGTTCCAGCGCCGTCCTCGAACGCTACGAGCGCTGGCGGCGATTCGACTCGATGCTCGCTGCCGGCGCCTTCGATGCGCTCAATGCCTTCTTCTCGCAAGAGAACCGCTTGCTCCGCTCGGCCCGCGAAGTCGGCCTCCAGCTCGTCGACCGCTTCCCGGCCTTAAAGCGCACCTTCATCACCGAAGCCGCAGGACTGACGGGCGAACTCCCGAAACTGCTGAAGGGCGAGTTGCCGTAAGCCAGCGCCTTGTTGGGCAACCAGCCTTAAACCCCTGGCGCGCGTCCGTGGAACGCATTGTCGATCAGCCGCCGGATCCCCTCGCGATCGATCGGTGTCGGGTTCCAATAGGGGTTCTTCACGGCAATGTCCGCTGCCTTATCGATGCCGTCGGCTTTCATCCCGATAGCCTCCAGCGAAATCGGCGCGCCCAGCCTCTTCGACAACTCGAACAGGCCCTGCGCGGCATCCGTTGCGCCCAGCGCGGCGGCAATTCGCTTCATCGCTTCAGGCGCACCAGCCGCGTTGTAGGCCGTTGCGTGCGGCAGCACGACCGTATGCGTCTCCGCGTGCGGCAAATCGAACGAACCGCCCAGCGTGTGGCAGAGCTTATGATGCAGAGCCATGCCGACCGCATTCAAGCACGTCCCGCAAAGCCATGCGCCGTACAGCGCATCCGATCGCGCCTCGACATTGCCGGGCACCGCCATAATCACCGGCAGCGACCGGGCCAGCGCACGAATACCCTCCTCCGCCATCAGCGACGTCACCGGGTTCTGGTCTTGCGCGTACAGCGCCTCTACCGCATGAGCGATCGCATTCATGCCGGAGGTCGCCGTCAGCGCCGGCGGTAGTGTCATGTTGAGATCGACGTCGTAGACGATCACTTCGGGCAGCACCTTCAACGTGCGCTGCGTGACCTTCACGCCATCCTTCGTCTCGCCGATGATCGCAGTCGCTTCCGAGCCAGCGTATGTAGTCGGGATGACGATTTGCGGGAGATCCGTGCGAAGCGCGATGGCCTTGCCGAGTCCCGTCGTGGATCCGCCGCCCAGCGCTACCGTGCAGTCAACTCCAAGCTCGCGCACGAGCGCAATCGCGCGCTCCGTCACATTGGTCGGCGTATGCATAGTTGCGTCGTGAAAGGTGCCGGCCGCCAGCGCCCCCAGCCGCTTCGCCAGAACTGCAGCCTCGGCCTTTTGGTTCGGCGTCGACAGCACCAGCGCCTTCGAGCAGCCCAGCCGCCGGAGTTCTTCCGCAACCTTGTCTAGCGTCCCCCGCCCGAAAATCACGCGAACCGGGTCGGACGTATATTGAAACGGCTGCATCACAATGATCTCTCGCTGGCCTCATCTCTGCGAGAGCAAATACATCTCTCCACTGCCGAGCGCCACCACCGGAACACTTGCTGCCAGCTGAAACCCGGCTCAGCGCGTCTCGACCACCAGGGTCTCGTCGTCGCGCCGACGACATCGCAATGCTCAATGCGGATCGGACACACCCCTTGACCTCGAGTCGATCCACCACGTGCGTCGCTTAACCAGAGACATCCAAGCCGGCCGGCCCACATTGGCGCGAGAAAGTGCAAGCAGTGTCGACGTAGCACCCCCTCCCTTTTCCGCCCATCGAAAATGACCGGTAGGCCGCAGACAGCTTCCATCACGGCACCTGCTCCCTCAGGCCCCCAGACATATACGGACCGCACTCTTCACCTACTTTTACAATAAAGACGCATT
>CANJPN010000276.1 GCA_947475855.1 Bradyrhizobiaceae bacterium | reverse complement strand
GACTGACGGCGACTAAGAAAAAAGAGGCGCGAACGTATGAAGGCCCCCGCGAGCGGGGGCCTTCATACGTTCAACAGTGATGCACTATTGCTCCGGCCCGCCGATGGAAAATTACTCCGGCGTTGACAGTCGCGGATTCCGAAGATGGCCAGCGCCATCGCCGCCAGGCCTCGGGGTGGCGTCAGCTCGTAGATCGAGGTGTCCTGAACCTGGCGCAAGCCGAAGGGGGTCATCACCCTCTTCGCACGCCTGTGGATGAGGAGGAGCCCTAGGCCCTCCAACTCCTTCACGGCCCGCACCGCTGTTCGGCGGCAGCAGCCGGCGGCGTATGCGAGGCCCTCCAAGCTCGGGAAGGCCCTGCCATGCTTCGCCACGAGCCGTGCAACGGCCTTGAGCACGTCGAGGGCTGTTCGGCTCACGGTGCGCTTCACCCGCTGCCCAGAGGCCCTGGCGGACTTCCGGTCGGCTTTCCAGAATCCACGGCCGATCTGCTCGGCCTGCCAGATGAGCTTCGCCAGCTCGTTCCTGTCGGGCCTGCGTGCCTCCGGCTCCCCGAAGCGGGCATCCCGCCTGACCCTGGCGAAACTGGGGCCACGGGCCAGCTCGGCCTCGTAAGCCTTCGTAAGGGCATCCCGTGCGGCAGGGGTGGAGGCCTGGGCGAGCAGCTCCCCGGTGCGGCGTTCAAGATCCCGGCGCCACTGGGCTGCCCGATCCTTCTTGCGGACCTTCCGGGGTACCTGCTCGGGCTCAGGGCGCGCCAAGGCGATCCCCGGCAATAGGTTTGCCAGCGGCTGCATAGTGGCTCCATGGCCGCCATGCACGGGGACATGCACCATCGTTCTCAAAAACTGACGTTTTCGAGTTGACGGGCTCCACCCAAATCAGCGATGTCAGGAGTGCAACCTCCCTGTCATCGCTGGCCTTGGCCAGAGCTGCGCCGTCCCCCTGGGGCGGCGTTTTGCTTTGTTGAACGCTACGCGACCACACTACGGCGGACGCTACTCTGCGAGCTGACGCGCCTTGGCGCGCTTCGGGGATACTGCCCCCTGCGCGGCCAGTCTTTCACGCAGCAGCCTGTTCAAGACGTAGTTGACCGACCGGTCTTCCTTCTCCGCCGTAGATTGAATGGCGTCGAGGAGATCCGCGTCGATCCTGATGGTCCTGGCCTTCGTGCTCGCGACTCGCATGCGCAAGTGTATGCACGAGCAGCAGCCTGTGCGCAACGTGTGCACACAAGGCCATCTGTGCCTTCGCCACGCAAAGCTGCTAACGCTGCCCATCTCTTGGAAGGCCCTTGACCCGATGCCAACTTGCACGCCACCGCTGCCGCGCCGACCTCGCCGTGAATCGGCCAAGTGGTTGGTCAGTAGCGATTGTGGCATCCCTGGCGCATACTCTTTTTGAGCATTCGTGAGGGTGGAGAGCCAGTCAGATGTCTACGGCTGCGATAATGATCTTCACCTCACAACCGCCTGATGAAATCTTTAAGGCGGGTGGTTCACAATCGTGGAGGGTGAATAGGCAGCATGCTTCGCAGTGCGAATATGCAATACTCACTCAGAACACTAAACAGATGGGGTTCGCCGCAAGTCGCCCCATCTTCTCACACGGTCAAGCATTCCTGATTGGCAAGATCTCTGCAGTTGTGCCTTCCACCGACAGTGCTGGTAGATTTCTCATTCGCTTCAACTCGTATGCAATGCTTGGTGATAGGAAGGTTAGATGGCCGGGGTATCGCGGTCCGTTCTTCTACACGACACTGGAAGTGCAAGGAGTCGCCTTGGCCTTTTTGACATTCAAGCCGATGCCCGCAATCTAACCGTTCATCTGTATCCAGAGGTTCCCAGCACCTTGGACCAGCGAGGCAATCCACGGATGATATCGAGTCGTCGATACCAACGGTATTGCCGTCGCCTATTGCTCCGCTCCCGATGACATGGTGCAGAAGACTTGGCGGCGGCGACTGGCGTATTGCGGCCAATAGAGCGCGGAGCCCCAGTTGCTGACCGTCGGCTCAAAGACAAGTGACTGAGTTGCTTGCAACGGTTTCTTGCCATTTCGGTCCTAGCGCATCCCGAGCCGAGATCGCATTTGCAGCCGACGGGTCCGATTCCTTGAACATCTTGACCATCAGGCCCTGGTTGTGCCCGCCAGCGTAGATGGGTTGGCCACCGGAATATGTGGTCGTGGACTGCCCATAGGCCGTCGCGAACCCTCCGGACCCTGACGTTGACCAGCTTATCTTGTTGAAGTGCGTACTCTGCTTCGATCTTCACCCACTCGGAGGCGACAGCGCCGTCAGTCCACAGGACAACGATGCACCCGGCCGTGCGCAATTGTTCTTTGATTTGCACATCGAACGGTCCTCGGGCGACCAGAGCTCGGTCCCACCAGACATCGAGCCCGCAGCCCTCTAGGTGGGCAGCCAGCTCTTCGGTGAGAGCTCTGTGTTTGGACGAATAGCTGATAAAAACTGCCTGCGGCACGACGCCCCCTCGCATAACGGATTGGCCATCGTACGACCTCCGACCGGAACCCGCATTTACGAAAGTATGGCGGGCAGGCGAAGGCGTTCCGCGCACGTCGAGATCTGTCAAACGATTAGGCCGGCGCATAAATGCGTAGTGGTGGACTCACCCGCTGTGGGGTTGCCTAGCTTGCATAAATGCGTGACTTCTCGCAGCCCGCACCTCCAACCGCCGCCCATGCTGAAGGCGGCCTTGTGGACTCGTCGCCAGTCTCCTGCATGACGAGGCTCCTCGTTGGATCAGCAGCCAGCACATTGTCGGCAAGCTGCGATGCTGGCGGGATGACACCCGCATAATGAACCACTATCGTCGGCACTGGTTGTCCGGGGGGCATTGCCGGTGTCGCGTATTTTCATTTCGCATTCTTCCGCCAACAACGCCGAGGCCATCGCGTTGCGCGACTGGATGAGGTCGCACGGCTGGGATGACACATTTCTCGACCTTGATCCCGAGCGCGGCCTGAAGGCAGGCGAGCGTTGGCAGGATGCGCTCAAGCGTGCGGCGAACCGGTGTGAACTCGTCATCTTTCTCGTTTCACCAGCATGGGCGAAGTCGAAGTGGTGCCTGGCCGAGTTCCTCTTGGCGAAAAGCCTGAACAAGCGAATTTTCGCAGCGGTGGTTGAGCCGACGTCATTCGAGATGATGCCGATCGAGATGACGGCCGAGTGGCAAATCGTCGACCTGATTTCCGGGGATCGCGACAACCGTTTCGTCGTGACATTGCCGCCAGGCAACCTCATATATAGCCTGCTCTCTTCTGGACCGCGTTTATCCATGTTTTGGCTATCCCGGCTTTGACGATGGCGGTGGCAAAATCGACCTGACACGCCGGCAGGAGAAACCGACGACCATCGCCGTCGTCTTATGGCGTGATTGCCTTCTTTGCAGTCGCAATCGTGGAAGCCGGAATCGCGGCGTACTCTCGCCACATGTTTCTTACGGTTTCCCCGTCCATCGGAATTATGTCGATATTCGCTTGCTTGGCATCCGCGATAAATTCCGGATCACGGGTGACCTCGATGAAGGCACGGGAAATCACCGCGCTTTTTTCGGGCGATACGCCTGGCGGCATGACATAGGGACGGCCTAGCCCCTGAATGCCAAAGAGCAGGCTCAAGATCTCCTTCTGCTCATTGGACATGACGAGGTCGATATAGTGCTGCACTTTCCACTTGCCGGGAAGCGCACCTCCGCTGACTTGCAGGATTGGCAGGAACTCACCAGACTCCAGTTCTTCCCGCCACGTTGCGCTGAGCGTAGACCATGGCAGTCCGCAGATCCCTTGCACCTCGCCGCGCTTCAAGGCGAGCTTGACCTCCCCGGCTCCCTTGTAGCCCGTGATCAGACGAATTTTAGCACCGAGCACGTTTTTCAAGGCAAGTGCGGTTATTGTGGGAGGGCCGGTCGGTCCGGCTGCTCCCATCACGATCTCGGTCTGCATCAGATCGGCAAGGGATCGAACGTTTGCGAACCTCGACACCCCGCAAATCGCGACGCTAGCTTCGAGATTGCCGATCCAAATGAACTGATTGGGCACATAACGCGCCTGAGTGTTTCCAAACATCGGCTCTAGCGCAACTGTGGGGGCAAATGTGCCCATCACCGTGCCGTCCTTGGGCGCGATGTTGAATACCCAGTTGGCGGCGGTGACGCCGCTTGCGCCGGCCATGTTTTGCACCAGAAAGGAGGGCCGGCCGGGCATATGTCGCCCCATGTGACGGGCCAGCACGCGCGAATAAATGTCGAAGCCGGTCCCGACCGCATGCCCGACTACGATAGTGACCATCTTGCCCTTGTAGAATTCTGCCAAGTCTTCGGCTCTGGCATGCAGCGGCACCAATGAGAGCACGCTGATCATCGCGCAAACACAGGCCATAATGTTCATCTCGTCGCCTTTCGCTCTTCGAATGATCTTCGAATCTCGCGCGGAGTTCTGCTCTGGCTCTGTGCCTCAGGCACCAATCGAAGTGCTCCTCTCACATGATCGATCAGCGCTGCGGGGACGGCCGGTTCTTGAGTGCTGCGCCAGGCGACGTGACCATCTGGGCGGACAAGACAGAGGTCCGCTTCGTAAAGCTGCTTTGCTTCGACAGACGGCAAATGCGCTGACGCAATGGGTACGCCTCGTTGCTGCGCCGCCGCGATCAAATCACTTCCTTCTGGTGCGTCTGGACCAAGACGCAGCAACGTGAACCCGAGACCGAACAGGTCGAGAATCGACGTTGCGTCATCAATCCAGAGGTGCGGCGCCCGTGTTCCAGGTCGCGCAGACGGCGTATACTTCAGATGGTTCTCGACGACGGGCTCGGTCCCGTCAGCCACGCAGATCGGCGAGTCCTCGTAGCAATATTGCATCCTGAGGTGCTCGGTGACGATGTAGCGGCTCAGGTTCTCCCGCAACGTCTGCTGCCAAGAGCGATCTCCCTCTCGATAGCCGGGGATCTGCTTGATCGATTGGAAGCTTCTCGTCGCAAGATGAACATTTCGTACCGCGATCGGCCGCCGCTCTGCCGCATAGGAAGCAAGCAATGCGGGGCCTCCCCATCCTCCGACCATGGCGGCGATCTTCCAGCCCAGATTGAGCGCTTCCTCGATCCCGGTGTGCATCCCCAAACCGCCCGTCGGCGAGCATTCGTGCGCAGCGTCTCCCGCGACGAATACGCGCCCTTCGCCATAGCCACGCGCAACATGATCCCGCCGCTCCCAAGGCAAGACGGATAAGATCTCGAAGGCGAAGTCGGCTCCGACGAAGCGCCGGACCATATCGTGGGCATGCGCCCCGCCGCTCGGATCGTCAAATACAGTGAGTCGCCAGAGGTCGGTGTCGTTGACGGGAATTAGCTCAGACCAGCATCCGGTCACGTCGATGGCCCGATACACGTGAGCCCAGCCTTTGTCGTGAAGGGACGCGAGTTCCCTGGAGCGGAGAAATATGTTGGTACTATTGGCGACTGTGCCGAGACCTTCAAGTTCGATTCCAAGCGAAGGCCTGACGACGCCATTGGGTCCATCACAACCGATCAGATAGGCGCAGCGAAGCTCCTGCTCCGCGCAACTGCCCATTGATTGCAGACGTGCTGTCACGCCGTCGCCGTCGGCGGTGAACGACTTCAGCGTCGTATCATACCGGACGTCGAGGGCCGGCAGTGAACGGGCAAATGCCGCGAGGATCGGATCGAAGTAGAGCTGCGAGCACTTGCACGGCGGCTCCGGCGTGTAGCCGCGACGATTGCGGACGCCGGCTGCCGGGATCTCCCATCGCGCCAGCTCAGGACCACAAAGGCTGGTGAAATACACGATATCGCCTGGGTGATTTTCAGGAATGCCTGCCGATCGCACTCTATCTGCTATGCCCCAGCGGCGGCAGATCTCCATTCCGCGCGGCGTCACCCCGCTCATCTTCGGAAGGGGAACGCTGCCGTCACGCTTATCGATGAGAACGCAAGGAATGCCGCGCAATCCCAGCTCGATCGCAAGGGTGAGTCCGACCGGTCCGGCTCCCGCAATTAGAACTTGGGCCGATTGCGCCATGCTGCTCAATCTCAAGATGCCGGGTCGTCTTATTTCGATCCCGGAGACTGCCGATACTGTCGCGAGTTGACTGCTACGGTCTGTCGGGGGGGGATTCAATCAGGCGCGGTCTGCTGCCGAAACAAGCCGAATTTGTGCAGGATCGGCGCATCCGAGAGCGTGAACAACACCGCGGGTTCGCTGGATGAGCGGTTGATGATACGCTGCCACGTCCAGTTCGGAATGACGAGCGTATCGTGTCGTTGCCACGAAATCTCGGCATCGTCGACGACGGTCGTGCCCTCCCCCTGGATGACGAAGCTGATGGAGCTCGCCGAGCGGCGGACGGGCTTGCCGCGGTACCCCGGTGGCAAAAGATGTGCTGAGACGTTGATTGTCGGCAGTACCGAGCCTCGCGTAATCGGATCGACGAGATCGAGCGCCGCACCATCGTGCGGAGAGACGCCTTCTCGCGCCACTCTCTGTAGCCCTTCCCAAGTCTTCTTCCATGGATAGCGAATTGCCTTCGACGCGGGATCGGTCGACCCGACCGGTCTCAGCATCATCTCGCTCAGCACGTCTTCGTCTGCAACACGTTCCTGCGTCGCATCACCGAGATCTTCATAGAAGCTCTGATTGAGAGCGAGCGTGAACGGGACATCAAGGCAATCGAGCCAGCAAGCCGGCTTATCCGTCTTATTATGGTGCTCGTGCCAACGCCATCCGGGCGTCAGCACGACGTCGTAGGGCTCCATAGGCACGGCGACACCGTCCACGACCGTAAAGACGTCCGCACTCCCCTCGATGCCGATCCGCAATGCGTTGATGCTGTGTCGGTGAGCCCACGCGATCTCGCCGGGTGCAACCACCTGATAGGCTGCAGCCAGGGTATGTGTTGTCCCGCGTTGCAGACCCGGGTTCGTCATGATGAGCGCGCGGCGTGCGGTGAAGCTCTGATCGAGATGTTCCAAGGCCAAGCGCATGAACTCTGAAATGTCGTTCCATTTCCAGCAGTGCGGAACTCCCGAGGTGGAGGGCTCCATCAAAACACGGTTCTGATTGTCCCGCTGGATGCGCTGTGGGCGTAGAGGGTCGCGTGCGGACTGCCATTGTCCCCGCAGATGATAGCGTGCAATTTGCTTGTCGAGCGCCGCCACCTTGTCGTTCGCCTTGTCGCCAGCGTCCACGTCGCCTCCTCCTCGATGCCTAATAGGTCGAATTGATTCGAGCCGAACTGCGGGCGACCCGCCCACCGGCGCACTCGATGATCCGGAAATGCTATGCTGTTGGCGATGCCATTGACAAGTTGGTCACGGAGCGGTGATACGGCTCCCCACGTGAGGCGCAACAATTGCCGAACTGAGCCATCCCGTTCGCACTGGCACGGCGCTCGCCACCGAGCGCGGCCACTTCGACAAGCTTTCTAGTCGCTGACGCACTTTTGCTAACCTCATCGGGCAACCGCGCCGGCTCATTCCGATTCGATCCTCTTTGCCACGATCGGGCACCAATTATTCGGTCGGAAATCCCTTCGTTGAGAAGTCGAAGTTGTTCCCATCCGGGTCCGTTCCGCGCAGATCCGCATATGAACGTTTTCCCTCCCTACCCTGCGGACGCTTCAAACCCCAATTGTCGAAGCGTGCGAGAACCGCATCGGCCTCCTCGGGCGCGATGTCGAAGCCGAAGTGGTTGAGGCCATTTGGCTTCCCCTCCGCGCGGTTCGGAACCAGTGTGAGGTTGAAATAGCCGTCGGTCAGATAGATCGCTTCGCCCTTCTGATTGGCTCTGTTCCGTTCCAATGTAGCGCTATCCTCTAAGCCAAGGCGCCAGCCAGACAGGATCGCGGCGTGAGCTCGTGTCCGTCGCGCTCGATCATGCGGCGCCAGCCGAGGTAGCTCGGCAGATAT
>CANJPN010000275.1 GCA_947475855.1 Bradyrhizobiaceae bacterium | reverse complement strand
TTGGTCAGCGTGCAGGCGAAGTCGGCACCGCTGGCTTCTTTCTTGACGACGATCTCGCAGATCTTCTTCTCGCAAGCCTTGAGCGCGTCGCGCTCGCTCACGGTTTCCTCGAGCGCCTGGGCGTTGGCGCAGCCCGCCCCTGCAATCATCGCGATGCCGCACGCCATCCCGGTCAAACCCGACCTGGATACGAAAATGCCCTTCAACATTCGGCTTAGCCCCTCTGTCGCTGCCGCTGGACGCATTCGGCGTCCCCGAAACCACGCGAGGCACCTTGGGCAAGATTGCGTCGAATTCGTGCCGCCAATGGCCTCGGTCAGCGTCACGGCACACAAACTCATCCGCTGCTTCCCGGCGGCAACACTCTGGTGGATTTCACCCCTTGCGTAACTGCCCCATGGGAACGCCGGGCTCTCGTTTCACGCTTCGGATCGATACGAACGTCTTGATCGTCGCCACGTTGGGTGCGGCTGTCAGCTCGCGAGTCACGAATTCCTGGAAGGCGAAAAGGTCGGGGGCGACGCAGCGCAGCATGAAATCCGTTTCACCCGCGAGGTAGTCGCAAGCCCGAACCAGCGGCCACGACAAGACGCGGTTCTCGAACGCGCGCAGATCGGCCTCCGATTGGCTGTAGAGGCCGACCATTGCGTAGGCGGTCACGGCAAAACCGAGCCGCACCTCGTCGACGTTGGCGTGATAGCCGGAGATGTAGCCGGCTTCTTCGAGTGCGCGCACGCGCCTCAGGCATGGCGGCGGAGTAATCCCGACACGCGCGGCGAGTGCCACGTTCGTCAGCCGGCCATCGGCCTGCAACTCCTTGAGAATGCGCCAGTCGATGGCGTCGAGCTTGGAAATCATATGGCAAGGCGCTCCGCGCGAATGGTCGAGGATTGATAGGCGGCGTGTCCGCTGTTAGCAACGCCGCGGCATCGGTAGCTCGCTTCCGGCTCTTACCTGCGGCCGTGCGCGCCATCGACGGACCACCCCATGATGCGCGACATCATTGCCATGGACGGGATTCGCAAAATTGACGAGCAGCGGCACGGGCCACTGGCCGGTGCCACCGCATGGATCATCACTGACGGCAAGGCCGGGATGGACGTCCAGGCCCGCGGGGTCGCGGATGCGCTGGGTCTCGTCTACGAGATGAAACACGTGGCGCCGAGCGGCATTTGGCGGCTAACCGCCCCGTGGGGACCCGTGTCTCCCGCGGAAAAGTTCGGCAGCGCGGACAGCCCGTTCGCACCTCCATGGCCGCGTGTCGCGATCGCCACCGGCCGCGCCAGCATACCTTATATTCGCCGGTTGCGCCGTTTGGCGGGCGCCGGCACGTTCACGGTCGTCTTGCAGGATCCCAAGACTGGCCCCGGTACTGCGGACCTGATCTGGGTGCCCGAGCATGACCGACGCCGCGGCGCCAACGTGATGACGACGCTGACTGCACCTCATAGCTTCACCGCGCGACGGCTTGCTGAGCTTCGCGCGGCGACCCCGCCTGAGATTGCGGCACTGCCGGGGCCCCGCGTCGCCGTGATCCTCGGCGGCAAGAATGGAGTCTATCGCTTCAAGGAGAGTGACGACGACCGCTTCCGCGAGGCGCTGCGCTCCATCGGCGCACTCGGAGCAAGCTTCATGATCACGCCCTCGCGTCGCAGCCATCAACGGCTGGTGCGCGCGGCTGATGACGCGACGCGCGACCGTCCCCGCATTCTCTGGGATATGACCGGTGCGAACCCTTATCCACAATTCCTGGCCAACGCCGACGCGCTCGTCGTCACAGCGGATAGTGTGAACATGAACGGTGAGGCGTGCGCTACGGGTCGCCCCGTGTGGGTTTTCCATCCGTCCGGCGGCAGCTCAAAATTTCGCCGCTTTCACGAGGCCTTGCAGAGGTATGGCGCGACGCGCCCGTTGCCCGACCGGGTCGGTGCAATCGACAAATGGAACTACCAGGCGCTCGATGCCGCGGATCTGATTGCCCGCGAGGTGGAGCGCCGTTGGTTGAAGCGCAGTGCCTCGTTGTCCGGCTTGATGGCAGGCCCTCGAAAATAGGTATAGGAATCGCTCGGCGGTTCCTCGCAATTGGAAACTGTACCTGGAGGCCGAGGCGATGGCGCACCTCAAACTCGAAAAGCTCCGCAACGCGAAGCTCGAAACCTCTCCCTACGAGTACGTTCTGGTTCCAGGTTTCCTTGGGCCCGATACGGTCAGGCGCGTCAACGAGACCTACCCGCCGATCAACTCCGGTGGTTCGTTTCCGCTCGATAGCCTGAACACCGACATGGTGATCAAGGAGGTCATCGAAGAGCTCGACGGCGCGGAGTTCCAGGCTGCAATCGAAGCTTTGTTCGATGTGGATCTCACCGATCGTCCCAAGATGTACTCGCTGCGCGGCTACACGCGTGCAAAAGACGGCCAGATCCACACGGACAGCAAGGACAAGATCATCACCGTCCTGCTTTACCTGAACGATAACTGGACGCAGCCTGGCGGACGCTTGCGGCTGCTGCGCAACGGCCACGATGTCGATGATTTCGTCTGCGAGGTCCCTCCGGACAACGGCACGCTCCTCGTTTTCAAACGATCGGACACGTCCTGGCATGGTCATCATCCGTTCGAGGGGCCGCGCCGCTCGCTCCAAATGAACTGGATGACGAGCGAGGGCTCGAAAGGGTGGCATCGGGTGCGCCACAAGATTTCTGCGACGCTGAAGAAGCTTACGGCGGCCGAGTAGCGCGCAATGGTTGCGGCAGCGGCGCAGACATCCCCTGTCCTAGCCGCCCGAGGCACGCTGTCTCGCGACCGCGCGATAACTCATCCGGAAGCCGGTCGCCGCATAAGACTGCTGATCGAACTCGGACTGATCTTTCTGGTGGCACCCGTGTTGATCCGCGAGGCGATCTTCACGTGGCGAATTCCGCTTCCCGTGGTGCTCCAGCCGTTGCTCCTGGGCTTCATCGCCTACATGCTGTGGGATCCGACCTTCAAGCTGCGGCGTGAGGTGTCGCATCTCTATTCGCTGCCCACGCTTGCAACCATACTCGGTACTTTCGCGGTCATAGGCGGAGCCATCGCGCTGTGGGTAGCAATCGTGCTGCCGCATCGGTTTATGGAGCTGCCGCGAGCGAATTGGCCGATTTGGCTCGCGATCATGTTCCTGTACCCACTGCTGTCGGTGATCCCGCAGGAGCTGATCTTCCGCACCTTCTTCTTCCATCGCTACGGTCCGTTGTTCGGCACGTCGCGCTGGCTCGCGATCGTTACTAACGGACTACTGTTCGGCTTCGCGCATGTGATCTTCGGCAGCCTGGTCTCGATCGTACTGACGGCATTCCTCGGCTTCCTGCTCGCATGGCGCTACGACGAGACGCGTGCACTCTGGGCCGTCTGGCTCGAGCACTCGCTCTACGGCTGTCTAATTTTTACCGTCGGCCTCGGCCACTACTTCTTCACCGGAATTGCCAGCCTGCGGTGACTTGCGATGTAGCGCCACCCTCTACACACGACGTCATGGTCCGCGCAGGCGGACCATCCACGACACCTCGATCGGAAAAGCTCTCTCTCCAGCACTCAATACCGTCGCGGCTTTGGCCGCGGATGCCGGCGAGACTGCCCGCCACCACCACCACCGCCGGCATGGCTTTTCGCAAGCACGGACAGCCCTTTCCGGCCCTCCGTAATCATCTCGAAGCGCAACGCTCCGGCGGTCGGGATCGCCTCCACCAGCTTTACGGTCACGATGTCGCCAAGCCGGTAGCCGAGTCCCGTTCGGGTGCCGACCAGGGCATGCGCCGCTTCGATGTGCGCGAAATAGTCTGCTCCCAGCGTCGAAATCGGCACGAAACCGTCCGCGCCGGTCTCCTTCAGCCGCACGAACAGCCCCGAACGCGTCACGCCCGAAATCCGAGCCGCGAACTCAGCTCCGATGCGATCCGAAAGATGCGATGCGACAAGCCGGTCGACCGTTTCGCGCTCTGCCGCCATCGCGCGTCGTTCGGCTTCCGAGATCTGCTTGCAGACCTTCTCCAAGCCCTTCGCACCGTCGTCACCGAGCCCGCCGTCGCCCATCTTCAAGGCGCTGATCAAAGAGCGATGCACGATCAGGTCGGCGTAGCGGCGGATCGGCGAGGTGAAATGCGCGTACCGGAACAGGTGCAATCCGAAATGCCCCGCATTGACCGGTCGGTAGTCCGCCTGGCTCTGACTGCGCAGAACGACCTCGTTGACGAGTTCAGCCACCGGCAGACCCTTTGCAGCCGCGAGCACACGATTGAAATCGCTTGGCTGCAATTGTCCCGCAACCGGCACCTTCATCCCGATGGTCCCGAGGAAATCGCGAAGCTGCGTGAGCTTCTCCCGCGACGGCGGCTCGTGCGCGCGATAGACGACCGGCGACTTCTGGCTCTCGAGCGTCTCGGCCGCCGCGACGTTTGCCTGGATCATCATTTCTTCGATGAGGCGGTGCGCTTCGAGCCGCTCCGGCACGACGATCCGGTCGATGCGGCCTTCCTTGTCGAGCAGCACCCGCCGCTCCGGTAGATCGAGATCTAGCGGCGAACGCTCCTCTCGCGCCGATTTCAGTGCCACATAAGCCAGCCACAGCGGCTTCAGCGCGATATCCATCAGCGGCTTGCACTTATCCGGCGGATTGCCGTCGAAGGCTTGCTGCGCTTCTTCGTAGGATAGCTTGGCGGCAGACCGCATGACGGCACGGACGAACGTATGCCGCTTCTTCTTGCCATTGGCGTCGAACACCATGCGAACGGCGAGGCAGGGCCGATCTTGCTTCTCGAGCAGTGAGCAAAGGTCAGTGGATAGCCGCTCCGGCAGCATCGGCACGACGCGATCGGGGAAATACACGGAGTTTGCGCGCAGCAGCGCCTCACGGTCGATCTGCGTGCCCGGCCGGACGTATTGCGCAACATCTGCAATGGCGACGGTGACGATGTGCCCGCCAGGATTGGCTGGATCGGTATCAGGCGTCGCGTACACGGCGTCGTCGTGGTCGCGCGCATCGCTGGGATCGATCGTCAGCAGAGGCACGCCGGTGAGATCGGTGCGGCCATCGCGCCCTGCTACCGGCAGCGCATGGGCCTCGCGCTCGACCACATCCGGAAAAGTCTCGGGCAGACCGTGCGCATGGATAGCAATCAGGCTGATCTTGCGCTGGTCCTTCGGATTGCCCAGCGATTCGACGATGCGCGCCCCGGGGGCTGCATGGCGGCCACGGATCGCGATGTCGAAACGCACGAGATCGCCGTCAGCGGCGCCGCCGTCTTCACTCGCCTCGACCTTCCAGTCGCGCAACTGCTTGCGGTCGATCGGCAGCACATGTCCGCCGCCGCCTTTGCGGTCCTTGCGGTAGATACCAAGCAAGCGTGACTTTTCGCGTGGCAGCTTGCGAATGGGCTCGGCGACGTAGCGCGGACCGCTCGCTTCCGAGCCGTCCGCGCCGCCTGCCTCCGTTCCATCGCTTTCGATCGGCGTGATGCGCGCCAGGATACGGTCGCCGACGCCGAGATCGGATGGCATGACAGTGCGGACGGTATCATGCGGCTGGATGCGAGCGCGTGGCCGTTCGCCCGGCTCATTCCAGGTCGCTGGTTCGGCGATCAAATCGCCATCGGCATCGCGGGCAACGACTTCCAATACAGCGACGGCCGGTAGACCGCCGCGCTTCTTCAGGGCTTTGCGATTGCCGGAGATGGCTCCCTCACGCGAAAGCTCCGCGATCAGCCGCTTCAGTTCCGTGCGATCTTCACCCCGAATGCCAAAGGCTCGCGCGATTTCGCGCTTGCCGACCTTGCCTTCGGATTCCGCCATGAAGCGGAGCAGATCGTCCCTGCTGGGCAGGCCGCCTGCGCCTCGCCCACTTGTGGTAGACCCAGATTGAGTACTCTTGGACTTGGGCTTTTTGTTCATGGCCGTAGGTTTTAGTCCTTGGCCGGTTGTAAGGCCAGCCATCCCTGGGCTCGCCCGACACACGTCGATCTGACGACAGTGTGATCCGACTTTACTGGATTGCGCCTGAGACCCCAGGCATATTCCTGCAACTTCCACTGCCGGGGCTGCGAACGTAGCTCCCCCAACGAAAATTCATCCCAGAGGACCGCCTTCCATGCTGTCTCGTCGCACACTGACCTTCTCGAGCATCGGCGCACTGATTGCAGGTGGCGCGCTGGCGCGGGCCTGGGCCGCCGGCGGCCCCGCAGCGAAATTCGAGATCACGAAGACGCCAGAGGAATGGAAGAAAATCCTGACGCCCGCCCAATATAGTGTGCTTCGCGACCACGGCACGGAGCGGCCATTCACCAGCCCCTACGACAAATTCTACGAGCCTGGCGTCTACAACTGCGCCGGCTGCGATTTGCCGCTGTTCTCGTCGGAGACGAAGTACGACAGCAAGACCGGCTGGCCGAGCTTCTGGAAGCCGCTCGATAACGCGCTGGGGACAAAAGACGACCGCACCCTGTTCATGTTGCGAACGGAGTATCATTGCCGGCGCTGCGGAGGCCATCAGGGTCACGTATTCGAGGACGGCCCCAAGCCCACGGGCCTGCGCTACTGCAACAATGGCGTCGCCTTGAAGTTTGTGCCCAAGGACAAGGCCAAGACCCCGAGCTGATCGCGCTGACGGCGCCAATCCAACCCACCGGAGCCCATGCAATGCTGTTGCGCTCACTCTTCGCAGTTTTCGGCCTCGTGACGATCTTGGCGGGCGTTGGCCCCGCCACCTCGCAGACCGCTGGCAAGACGGCTACCGCGATATTCGGATCTGGCTGCTTCTGGTGCACAGAATCCGATTTCGACAAGGTTCCGGGCGTCGTTGCCACCACGTCGGGATACAGTGGCGGCTCGGTACCGAACCCCAGCTATGATGTCGTTGGATCTGGTAAGTCGGGTCACTACGAGGTCGTGCAGGTGACCTACGATCCGGCCAAGGTCAGCTACAAGCAATTGCTCGATGTTTATTGGCGCAATGTCGATCCGTTCGATGCTGCCGGCCAATTCTGTGACAAGGGCAGCCACTACCGGCCCGTGATATTCGCCGTCGACGCTGAGCAGAAGAAGTTGGCCGAAGAGAGCAAGGCTGAGAAAGCCAAGGAACTGGCGTCGAAATTCAAGTTCCCCGTCGTCGTCGCCATCGAGGACGCCAAGCCTTTCACGGCGGCTGAGGAATACCACCAGGACTTCTACAAAAAGAACCCGGCTCACTATAACCGTTATCGTACTGGCTGCGGCCGCGATGCCCGCCTCAAGCAGATCTGGGGCGCAACGGCGACAAATTAAGTCCCAATCTGGAACTCGCAATATCAATCCCACCACGTCCGTCATGGCCCGCGCAGGCGGGCCATGCGCGTGCCTTCGATTGAACACGCCTGCCTACAGCTTCTCGACTTCCTCGGCGGCGAAGCGCTGCTCGGTGCTGCAATACTCGCATTTGACCAGGAGGCTGCCGTCAGGCTCGCGCATATCGGCAAGCTCGGCGCTTCCGAATGTCTTCAGCAGTTGCTCCACGCGATTGCGCGAACATCCGCAATGAGCACGCACTTCGATGGTGTCGTGCACGATCACGCCCTCGTCCGCAAACAATCTGTAAAGCAGCCGGTCCGGCTCTAGCATCGGGTCCAGCAACTCGTGATCTTCGACCGTCGACGCGAGCATGCGCGCCCGGTTCCAGTCCTCTTCGTAGGCGGCGCGCGCCTCGTCATCTTCGGTCTCGGTGACGGCAGTGCGCGGATCGGACCCGCGTTCTGACGCAGCGCCCCCGGCGTCATCGGGCAATTGCTGTACGATCAGCCCTCCTGCCCTCCAGATCCATACTGAAGGAGCGCTCGCGTTCGCACGCACTTGAAGGCGCGCAACGGCCAGACGCACGAACGTCGGAATCTGTTCGGATTGACGGAAATACGTGTAGGCGGCCTCGGCAAGCGTGTTGTTATCCAGCGGTACGATGCCCTGCGTGCGCGTCTG
>CANJPN010000274.1 GCA_947475855.1 Bradyrhizobiaceae bacterium | reverse complement strand
GGGCTGGCGCGCTGGATCGAACTCCACGCGGCAAGCGCCTTCATGTCGTCGTCGTGCAAGGCCAGGATACGTTCGGACATGTCCTGTAGGCGCCGGATGCGGCGGCCGAGATCGGTCGCACCGGCTCCGATCCGTGTCGACATCCGCGCCAGTGCTGCCGCCGCCGAGGTGGACCAAGCCTGCTGGCTCGAAGCGAAAGTCTCCTCCATCAATACCTGACGATTGCTACCCGGACGGGTGCGCATCTCCCACGCAGCGGTTGCCAGGCCCGCAAACGCCGAACGATTGCGACGGATCTCGTCGTCGACCACGGATTTTGCGATTGTCTGGACCGGAACCTGCGTCGTCAGCAGCCGCACGGCATCGCGATAGTATCCGAGTGCAGCAGGATAATTCTTAAGCGCGACGTTGACCCCGCCAAGGTCGGCTCTCACGCTCGCCGTGAACGGATGCTGGTAGCCGACGAGATCGCCACGGATCTTGAGCACGCGCTGGAAGAGGGCCTCGGCGTCCGCGATCTTTCCCGATCGCAACAGCACACCGCCGAGCTTCTCGAGCGCCTGCGCCGATCCCGCGCTGTCGAGCCCATAGACTTTGTCGCGGATGCGTGCGGATTCCCGATAATACCGCGCTGCATCTTCGAGCCGTCTTGCTGCTTCCGCAATAAGACCCAGGGAATAGGTCTGAATTGCTGACCTCTCATGATCTGGTCCGAACTCGCTGAGCGTGCGCGCCATTGCCTTCTCGGCGAATTCGAGCGCTTCTTCATATGCACCCGCCTTGTAGAAATTCGCCGAGATGTCCTGCAATTCCTTGAGCGCAACAGAAGGCTGAGACGATGACGGGTTGGTTTGCGCGAGAACCGCGGTCGTGATGCCCGCTGAACTCACCAGCACCGCAAGAATGGTACTTGCCAGCCAGTGGTGATCCCGCAAGCGCATGTGTCCACTCCGCAAACTCGATGTGCGCAATTCTGCCCCGCGATGAGCAGCAAGTCAGCAGCCCGTCGTCATGTCGCCAGCGCGCGCCACGGGCTTGCCGTTGATGAAAACATTCGACGCGCTGCCGACCGTAACGCCGCCACAGCCGGTTCGATCGCCGAGCGTAACCGCCGGCCGACCGTTGATCGTCACGTTGGGGGAGCCCTCGACGAGGACCCCGCCGCGATCGTCGGTATCCCCTTTGCGCGCAGCCGGCTGTCCGCCGATGCTGACACTGCCGCTGCCTTGCGTGATGATGCCGGGCACGCCGGAAGAAGGGCTGCTGCGCGGCTCTTGCGCCCGCACGGCTGCGGTTCCCGTCGCGATTGACAGGCCCAATAGCACCACCCGCGCCGACATCGAACTGTTTGTCATCAAGAAAAAGCCCATCCTTCACGTTCCGCAAGCCAGATGAATGTTACCGGGTCCGCGGGAACCGCCAGTAGTCGCCTTTGTCGGTCGGCGTGCGAACGAGCGTCGGCCACCGCTTCTCAGGCGGCCGTAAGCCTGTCTGGATCAGCGCTTGGATATCCCCGAGAATGGCGGCCTTCTGCGCATAGCCGGAGTGATTGAGCGAGAACAACTCAGTGCTTATCGCTGTAACGTCGATTGTGTCGATGCCAGCGACGACCACCGGTCCGCTGCTGGGCACATCGCCGGCGCGGGGGACACCGCCCCAGAACCGGCGGGAGACTTCGAGCGCGCGGTCGGAAGCGGCTGCCAGCATGGTGACGCCGCTGCTCACGCCGGTGATCTCCTTCGCGAGAAACTCGAAGGTATCGCGATCGACGTCGGGCGCGGCCAGGATTACTTGGCTGATTTGGACCCCCGGGGGCGCCGCGCGTTTCAGGTCCCGCAACACCGGCAGCAGCAGTTGGTTGCCCATGCTGTGCGCGATGATACTGACCGATGTGGCGCCGGTCTCGCGCGCAACCAATTCGATGAAGGCGCGCAGATGCGGTTCTGCCTGCCCAGTGCTCTCGCGATCATAGCTGTAGTCGGACGGACCAAGGGCGCCCTTCGACGGCCAGCTATAGACGAACGGTGCGCCATCGAACTTCAAGTCATAGGAGATCTGCGCCATGCGAAACAATGCATTGTCAAAGCTGGTGTTGAAGCCATGCACGAAGACAAGTGCGTGATTCTTGTAGTTCTGAGATTGGCCGAGCCGTTCCCGAATTGCCGCGAGGAAGGCCTCCCGCGACATCGCTTGCACTTCCTTCAATGTGAAGTGCAGCTTGGGATCTTCGCGCCCGCGACTGATCACGACGCTCGTGAAGGGCAGGCGATAAGCCCATGGGCGCTCGACATTCGGGACCTCGTGACGTTTCGGCACGGTGACGAGCGCGCGCCCGACCTCAAGCCGTTTAGCGCGTCCGCTGCCATAGCTGGCTCGCTGAGTGAGAGCTTCCGCCACACGGTCGGTACCATAGTAGACGGGTACGACATCCCACGGTTCCGATGTGGGCGTGAGGGCTGCTGTCGCGGCGGCGCCTCCGGCCACTGTGGCTGGCGCGGACTTGGCAGCGGCCGCAGGTGCAAATCCCGGCGCGGCGGGGGGAGGCGGTGGCGCAGCTTCGGTTGCGGCCGGACGCGCGGCACTCTGCGAGTTTTGGCCAGCCATCTTGGCGGCGAATTCCGCTTCCCTGCGGCGGACTTCCTCGGCTGCCTTTCGGGTTGCTTCGAGCTGTGCGCGCTCCTCCTGCTCGGCTTTTTGGCGTTGGTCTGCATTTCCGGAACGCAAGCCAGTCGCATCGATATCCGTGGACTTGGCTGAGCCGGAACCCGGCGACGCTGCAGAGACCACCACCGGCGCTTCACGGAGCATGCCGCTTCCGACCGCGCTCTGCAGGCCTTCCAGCACGATTACGACGCTCTCGCTTGGGGTATCCGAAAGCCTCGACGTGAGAGTTACCGTATCGATGAAGCGATCGCTGCCACGATTATCGATCGGTTGCGTCCGCTCGCCCGGGCGCAGAATGAGCGCGCGTGGCTCGCGGTAAACCGTCCCGTCGCTGTATTTGATCTCGATGGCTGTGAGCGTGAGCAAGCCGGACTTCACCGTGGCTCGTGTCGCCTTGAGCGCGCCTTTGGTCGATCGCACGTCGAAGATGATGCGAGTGCTGCGAGCATCCAAGGTCCGCGTGCCCAACGTGATCCATCGGTCCCCGGCAGTCTGGGCGCTGGCGCCAAACGACAGTGATACGAACTGCAAAGCGAGAACGAGCGACATCATCGCTAGTTGATAGACAACGCCTGGTCGCCCCGCTTTTTCCAACGGCCTCGGCGCAAGCATCGATCAGTCTCCCCGCATCCCAAAAACACTTTCGCATGATCATGCGATCAGCAGGGCAAATTCAAGGCGCACGAGGGCTTTCACGAGCTTTCGCTGTGGAGTGGGCAACTGCGCGATCAACTCTCGCCGCCGGTGGCGCCTTTTGCGGCGGTATTGCTTTGCCAATTTGCTAGTGGGACTTGAGGTTGCGGCGTTGATCGGTTGATTTTTCCGCGATCGAGGGTGGGGAGTTCTGACTGGCCGCAGCCGCCACTGCGGCCGGAGTTCTCCCGCCCAAATAAGACGCCGCCGCCATTCCCGCCTTTTCCGCCAGCTTGTGCGGAGGAGACAAGCCCCGAACCTAAAGTCCAGCGATCTCGATCAGTGTCTCGCCAGCAGCCTTCTGGCGATCGTGGTTCTCGTCGATGGCTTGGCGGACGTGCGGCGGCACTACCACTTCTGCGGCGAATTCTGGTCGCTCCAAGAGTTTGTCGAACCACTTCGAAACAGCGGGATGAAGCCGCCGCACTGGATAGTCGCACATCAGCAGGCGATTGACGTAAACGAACCACGCGACATCGAGAATAGTCAGCTCCCCCACCAGCAAAAATGGTTGTTGCTGCAGTGTGCGGTCGAGTTCGTTGAGTGCGGCCTTGAACCGAGCTGCCGATGTCCTCACGGCCGCATCGGTCAATCCCTCGCTCGCAGCGCGCTCCCAGAAATCGATCTCGCGCTGCTTGTCGGGGTCGGGCTTGCCGCCAACTGTCCCTGTACCGCCCTTCTTGTATTTGGTCAGCGCTGCTTTCGGCTTGGGCTCCTTGCCGCGAAATTGCGTGAAGCGGAAAGTGAGCGTGCGCAGGTCGAGATGGAGATCATCCTCGTGGCGCAGCAATTCCGCCACCCGCGTCTCGAGACCAGCGGGGATCAGCTTCACATTCGGAAACCTCGCGTCCAGCAATGTGATGATGTCGTTGCTCTCGATGTGAACCTCGCCGTCGATCACCAGCGTCGGCACCAGCCCGCGTGGATTTATGCCGAGATACCAGGGCTCGAAGTTCTCCTGGGCCCCCAGATTTATCTCGTGCGACGTCCATTTTTCCTGCTTGAGATTGAGCACGATCCGCGTCTTCTGCGAGCATGAAGATGACTTGAAGTGGAAGAGGTGGAGGCCCTTCCATTCGAGTACTTCGCGGGTCTGGATATCGCTCGTGGCCAGTTGAACCATCTGTAGTCTCCAGCCGGTCGCAGTGTTCGCCAAATGCGAATTCGCTTGAGTAACGACTTTGATCTGATCCGTTCGACCGGCTACCCGGAGCAAGGAAAGAACTTGTCGAGCCAGCCTTTGATCAGGTGACGTGCGTACAGGCCATCGCCCGCAAGCGGGAAATGTGAAACGCCCGTCATCAAGAACAGCTCCGTCGGTTGGCCCGCCTTCTCGAACAGCCGCAGAGATTGCTCCGTCGGCGTGATCGTATCGTGCGCGATATGCAGTAGCAGAAGTGGACGCGGTGCGATCTTCGCGACCACATCTTCGGCGCGGAAGTCGAACATGCTCTGCGCTGTGTCGGCGGTAACCTTGTCTTGCGCCTTCTTCGGCAGATGTACGCGTAGATGCTCCGGGATTGGCACGACGTCCCAACGCGACACCCATAGTGGCTCGCCTGTCTTTGCCTTGTGCTCTTTTCCACGTGCCAGCATGTCGGTGAACTTCTTCCAGTTCTCCGGGCCGGGATGCTGCCCCTGGAACTTGCGCTCGCCGTGGCCCCAGCCGCACGACGAGATGACGGCCGCGACGCGATCGTCGACGCCGCCGGTGTAGACGGAGACCGCCGCGCCGAAGCTGTGCCCGATGAGACCGATCCGGTGGCCGTCGATCTCGGGCTGCTCTGCGAGCCATGTCAGCGCGTTGCGCGTGTCGGTGACTTGGTCGAGGCACAGCACGTAGCCGCGCGTGCCGCCGGAATCGCCGCAACCGCGGAAGTCGATACGCAACGCGGCATAACCCCAGCTCTCCAGCATGCTCGCCTGGATTTCGGCGTGGCTCTCGTCCTTTGAGCCGAGGAACCCGTGCAGCACGATGAAAGCGGGCAGCTTCGTGCCGGCCTTGTGGCCGTCGGGGATGTGTAACACGCCGGCGATGTCGATGCCGTCGGACTTCAAGCGGACTTGGCGTTGCATTGAGCCTCTTTTCGTTCGGCGCGTGGTGACGGTGTTGAAATCTTACGAAATCAGCGGCTGAAAGGATTGCGGCAAGCTCGCGTTGCCATAGGTCCTCGAAGTGGCGGCTTGCGAATGCATCCGAGATCGCGAAGATCGCTTGCCGATCGTGGATGCCGCCCTCCGGGCTGATGCGTCGGCAACCACGCCCGCCGATATCCTTCCACCGCTGGCGTGACGGCCATAGTGACTGCGATCCTATCAGCCCTTGGTGAGGGACTGCATTTGCTGCGGCGTAAGATAGCCGCTCGCTTCGGCACCGATGCTTTTCTGGTAGTCCTTGATGGCTTGCCGGGTCAGGCTGCCGAAGATCGCGTCGACCGGTCCGATATAGAGCTTGCGCTCCCTGAGGGCAGCCTGGATCTGGAGCCGCTTCGAGCGGCCGAAAAGCGCTTCGACGATCTGCAGACTCTCCACGTTCTCTGTCGTGGGCGCTCCTTCGTTCGACGCCTGCTGAGCCCGCTTGGCTTCTGCCGCTCTGTCTTCGGCGTCACGCGCCTTGGCCTCGGCCTGCCGTAGTTGTTCCTCGGCTTGACGTGCTTTCCGCTCCGCTTCCCTGCGCTGGGCAGCGTCCGCAGCCGAGGGAGAGGCGCCCGGTGCAGGCGCTGCCGCCGCGATCTGCGGTCCTTTCGACAGGTCGACGTCAGGGACAGACCCGAACACACGGCCCACGCCGCCGGCAGCGATAGTCCCCGTCAACGTCGACATCAGAAGCGGCGTCTCGGCTACGGTTTCCGCGAGGTCCAATGCTGCCTGCTGGCTCACCTTGTCGACCCTTGAGACCGGCACCTTTTCCGAAGTCGAAATGCCGACCACGACGTTGGCTGGCGGCGTGCCGGGATAACCTGGTCTGGCGGAAATGCCTTGCATCGCCGACGAGATATCCGCGACGGTCATCGCAAACAGCACGGCGCCTGTCTTGGCGCGTCCGACCAGGGCCGCGACGCTCGGGATCGAGATGCCTTGCGATAGAAGATCGCTATCGCGCTTTATGTCGGCATTCGAAGGCAGCAGGTAGGTATGCCCGCCAGCTGCCGATACACCATGCCCGGTGAGCACCAGGATTGCCGACGAGGCGCCACTAGCTTTTTGGGCAAAGTCCCGGAGGGCGGCACGCGCTGCGGCGTTGTTGGCATCCTTGACGACGTTGACGTCGAAACCATGCTTGACCAGGCCATCCCCGATCTTCTGTCCAGTCCCGACCGGCACCGCTGACTTGGTTAAGCTCGTGTAAGTCTCGACGGATATGACGAGTGCGACGCGGTCGGCGGCCCAAGCCCTTGCCGGTTGGACCAGGGCCAGGAGCGAAGTTGCGATAACCAACCAGACTGAATTGTGAACGAAGTTCCTGGGGAAACAGCACAGACCCGCTGTAGCGTGTAGTGTTTTCCCGAAACTGGAAATTCCAAGATACATATCCGCGGCCCTCAATTGCCTGCTGGGTGGTTATCGCCGGGGAAATATGACGTCCTTGATTGTTGGAGGAACCTTACATGGGCTTGCGGCTAAAATTCAACCTGATCCTCGCGGCTTGTTTTGTGGTGGGCCTCATCGCTTCGTCGGTCCTCTTCTACGAAGTGTCGCATCGCAACGCTCTCGAGCGCCTGCATGCCCAGATCGGCGTTCTCAGGGCACAGGCGCTGGCGGTTCGCGCATATACGTCGGACGAAATCCGGCCGCTGTTGAACGATCTCTCCGATGTACAGTTCCTGCCGCAGATCGTTCCATCGTTTTCCGCTCAGAACGTCTTCCACAAGTTCCGCGATCAGTTCCCGGACTTCTACTACAAGGAAGCCGCCCTCAATCCGACGAACCCGTCCGACCTCGCCACCCCCTGGGAGCGCGAAATCATCAACCGCCTGCGAGCCGATACATCGCTGAAGGAGATCGTCGAGTACCGCGAGACCGAAAAGGGCCGGCAGTATAACGTGGCATTCCCATTGACGATCCGGGCAGAAGCCTGCCTCGCGTGCCATTCAACTCCCGACAAGGCGCCGTCGTCGATGGTCGCGCTCTATGGTGACAAGGCCGGCTTCGGCTGGAAGATGAACGAGACGATCGGAGCACAGGTGATCTCGGTGCCGCTGACCGCCGCCCGGCAGCAGGCATTCGACAACTTGAAGCTCATGGTCGGGGCGATGAGCCTCATCTTTCTTATTCTCTTGCTCGTCATTAACACACTGCTGGGTACCATGGTTCTGACGCCGGTAATCAAAATGTCGGAGATTGCCGAGCAGGTGAGCCTTGGCGACAGCGCACAGCCGGAATACGTGGTCGACGGATCCGACGAAATCGCCTCGCTATCCAAGTCCTTCAATAGAATGCGCCGGAGCTTGGACAGTGCTATGAAGATGCTCGATACGTGAGGCTCTGTTCCGCCAGAATGTTGTGCGACCTTGCTGACCAGTGATTTGGCGGCAGGATGGACACGATGAAAGCGCAGGATTTCCGGGCACTTGTCGAGCGGTTGGGCGACCTCAGCGAGGTTCAACGCGAGGCGCTGGTCGAGGCG
>CANJPN010000273.1 GCA_947475855.1 Bradyrhizobiaceae bacterium | reverse complement strand
CTGGCCGATAAAATCGCTCACGAGATGCGGCTGGATCCTGCCGAAGTGCGTCGCCGCAGTTTCGTCACCGCGGCCCAGATGCCCTATACGACGGGCCTCAAGGGCCGCGATGGCAAGACGCCGATAGCCTACGACAGTGGCGACTACGCCGGCTGCCTCGATCTCGCGTTGAGCCAGACGCAGGGCTTCCGCGAGCGTCAGGCCGCAGCCCTAGTGCGCGGCCGTTATCTGGGGCTCGGCCTGTCGAGCTGCGTCGAGGACACGGGCGTAGGCCCCTATGAAGGCGCCACGATCCGTGTCGATATCAACGGAAAGGTGATCGTTTCCTCCGGCGCGGCCGTTCAAGGCCAGGGCACCCGCACGATCCTGGCGCAGATCACCGCCGACGCGCTGGCCGTTGTCATCGAAAATGTCACTGTCGAGCTGCAGGATACCGACAAGTTCCCGCTCGGCATGGGCGCGATTGGCAGCCGCACAGCCGTCATGGCGGGCTCGGCCGTCCACAACGCAGCCGAAGTCTTGCGCGAAAAGATCTTCACCACCGCGGCCGGCATGCTCGGCTCCGGTAACAAGTTCCTCGAGCTTGAGGACGGAGAGGTTCGCGTCGTCGGCGAGCCACAAACGAAGGTCTCGCTGGCAGCGGTCGCGCAGCGGCATGACGGCGCGTTCGGTGCGCCAATGCCAGGCGGCGTAACGCCAGATCTCTCGGCCACCGCCTATGCCGAATTCAAGGGGCTGGCCTTTGCCAACGGCACCAATATCTGCGAGGTCGAAGTCGATATCGAAACCGGCGAGGTGAAGGTGCTGCGCTACGTCGTGGCCCATGATTGCGGCCGTTTGATCAATCCGCGCCTCGTCGATGGCCAGATCCAGGGGGGCGTCGTGCACGGTATTGGCAACGCGCTATACGAGCGGATGGTGTTCGACGACGCGGGCACACCGCTGTCCGTGAAC
Organism: Bradyrhizobiaceae bacterium; assembly: GCA_947475855.1. Lineage (GTDB taxonomy): Bacteria > Pseudomonadota > Alphaproteobacteria > Rhizobiales > Hyphomicrobiaceae > CAMDPA01. The sequence goes on along the minus strand of CANJPN010000273.1, from coordinate 7,087 downwards.
TACGGCGAGTATCTGTTGTCGGGAGCGTGCGAGAGCCCTGGCGTGGAAATCCATCACGTCGAATCGCCCTCGCCCGTGAACCCCATCGGCGTGAAGGGCGCAGGCGAAGGCGGCACTATCCCCGCCGCGGCGTGCATCATCTCCGGCATCGAGAACGCGCTGTCCCCCTTCGGCATCCGCATCAACGAGCACCCCGTCAGCCCTGAGCGAATCGTAGCGCTGATAAATAAGGCTCGGAAGCAGGCTTCTGCCTGAAGTGGGTACATCGCATATTGCGGCGCACAAAAAATTGGCAGCAGCAAAACGCTGCAAGAAAATTGGGCTTGGGCACCATTGTCCCGCACGAGCCGAACTCATTTAAGTCACTGTAAAAACTTGATTTAAGGGGCAATACTGCAGTTGGCACGGTTCTTGGTTCTCATTAACCAACGGTTGGCGCGTGAAGCGCGACCGAAGGTTGGTGAATGAGCAAGGGACGGACATGACCAAAGAGATCCTGAAGCGCGGAACTGGCGGTAGCTGCGCGTCGAGGCGTGCATTGATCAAGGGTACTGGTGCGTTCGCAACCATAGCGGCAGCCAAGGCGGCCTTCCCGGGGGGCGCGTTCGCGCAAGGCGCAGGCCCCGAGGTGAAGGGCACCAAGCTCGGCTACATCGCACTGACCGACGCATCGCCTCTCATCATCGCCAAGGAGAAGGGCCTCTTCGCCAAGCACGGCGTGCCCGACATGGAGATCCTGAAGCAGGCGTCGTGGGGCACCACGCGCGAAAACATGGCTCTCGGCACCAAGGCCAACGGCATCGACGGCGCTCATCTGCTGAGCCCCAAGCCCCACCTCTACACGACCGGCAAGGTCATGCAGAACAACCAGCCGCTGCCGATGTACACGCTGATGCGTCTCAACGAAGACTGCCAGGGTCTCTCCGTCTCCAATGAGTACAAGGACCTGAAGATCGGCACCGACTCGTCCGCGCTCAAGGAAGCATTCGCCAACAAGAAGGCGGCGGGAAAAGAAGTGAAGGTCGCCATGACCTTCCCGGGCGGCACGCACGATCTGTGGATCCGCTATTGGCTCGCGGCCGGCGGCATCGATCCCGACAAGGACGTGTCGACCATCGTCGTCCCCCCGGCGCAGATGGTGGCCAACATGAAGGTCGGCTCGATGGATGCGTTCTGCGTCGGCGAGCCGTGGAACGAGCAACTCGTCAATCAGAACATCGGCTTCACCGCCGCCACCACCGGCGAGGTCTGGTTCAAGCATCCCGAGAAGGTTCTCGGTATGCGCGCTGACTGGGTCGACGCAAATCCGAAGGCCGCGCTCGCCATCATGATGGCGACGATGGAAGCGCAGATGTGGTGCGAGAAGATGGAGAACAAGCAGGAGATGGCCGAGATCATCGGCCGTCGCCAGTGGTTCAACGTGCCCGTCCCCGACATCATCGGCCGCATCAAGGGCGACATCAACTACGGCCGCGGCCGCGTCGAGAAGGGCACCAATCTGTTGATGAAGTTCTGGGGTGAGAAGGGCGAAACCTCCTATCCTTGGAAGAGCCTCGACGCTTGGTTCGTCACCGAGAACATCCGCTGGGGCAAGTTCGAACCGAACACCGACATCAAGGCCCTCGTCGACAAGACCAACCGTTCCGATCTGTGGAGGGACGCCGCCAAGACCCTTGGCCTCGCCGGCTTCCCCACCGGCGACAGCCGCGGCGTCGAGAAGTTCTTCGACGGCAAGGTCTTCGATCCCGCCGACCCCACGACCTACCTCAAATCGCTCTCGATCAAGCGAGCGATGGTCTGAGCTGTCCCACGGAACAACCTCCCACGGAGTTTCAAAGATGACGGCTCATGTAAGATCCACCGATTTCGTGGAGACATCCGCGGGGCGGTTGCCGGCGACGGTAGCGGCAATACCGGTTGAAGTGACGCCGAAGGCGGCGAACGACCAGGGTGACGGACCGGTGCCTGCCGCGCACGAGAACACGGATCAGCCAACGCCGCGCTCGCGCTTCGCCGGTCTCGCCGAGAAATCGGGAGAGTGGCTCGCGAATATCGTGCCGCCGCTTCTGGTGGTGCTCGCTCTCGGCCTGATCTGGGAGATGGCGTTCTCGTCTCCCACCGCGAGTTTGCCGCCGCCGAGCAAGATCTGGGCGGAAGCGAAGGATCTGATCCTCGATCCGTTCTTCGTCATGGGACCGCAGGACATCGGCCTCGGTCTGCGCGTGATGACCTCGCTGCAGCGTGTCGCGATCGGCTTCGGTCTGGCCGCGATCGTCGGCGTGCTCCTCGGTGCGCTCGTCGGCCAGAGCGTGTGGGCGATGCGCGGTCTCGATCCCGTCTTCCAGGTTCTCCGCACCGTGCCGCCGCTGGCTTGGCTGCCGATCTCTCTTGCCGGTTTCCGAGATGCGAACCCGTCTGCGATTTTCGTGATCTTCATCACGTCGATCTGGCCGATCATCATCAACACGGCGGTCGGTATCAGGAACATCCCGCAGGACTACCGCAACGTCGCAGCCGTCCTTCGCCTCAACCAGGTGGAGTTCTTCTGGCGCATCATGATCCCGTCGGCCGCGCCCTACATCTTCACGGGGCTTCGCATCGGCATCGGCCTTTCCTGGCTCGCGATCGTTGCTGCCGAGATGCTTACCGGCGGCGTCGGTATCGGCTTCTTCATCTGGGATGCGTGGAATTCGTCGCGCCTGCCCGACATCGTGGTCGCGCTGTTCTACATCGGCGTCGTCGGCTTCGTTCTCGATCGCCTCGTAGCGTTCGCAGGCCAGATCGCAACCCGCGGCACCGCTGCATCCTGAGGGCTCATCCGATGATCGCTCCCGTCAATCCGACGCTGCACACCACGTCGCGCAATGAAAACCGCCCGTTCCTGAAAATCGATCAGGTCGAGAAGTCCTTCAAGCGCGGCAAGGCCACGACGCATGTGCTGCGCGACATCAACCTCGTGATAGAGCGCGGCCAGTACGTCGCCGTGATCGGTCATTCCGGCTGCGGCAAGTCTACGCTCCTGAACATCGTGGCTGGCCTCACCAACGTCTCGAGCGGCGCGGTGCTGCTCGAGGACCAGGAGGTGAGCGAGCCAGGTCCCGATCGTGCGGTCGTGTTCCAGAACCACTCGCTGCTGCCCTGGCTCACCGTCTACGAGAACGTGAAACTGGCGGTGGACAAGGTATTCGGCGCGACCAAGTCGAGGGCCGAGCGCCACGATTGGACGATCGAGAACCTTTCGCTCGTTCACATGACGCACGCCAAGGACAAACGCCCCGGCGAGATCTCCGGCGGCATGAAGCAGCGCGTCGGCATCGCGCGAGCGCTGGCGATGGAGCCGAAGGTCCTCCTGCTCGACGAGCCGTTCGGCGCTCTCGACGCTCTGACGCGGGCGCATCTGCAGGACTCCGTGATGGAGATCCACGCCCGGCTCGGCAACACGATCATCATGATCACGCACGATGTCGACGAGGCGGTGCTCTTGTCGGACCGCATCGTCATGATGACCAACGGTCCTGCGGCGACGATCGGCGAGGACCTTCGTGTCGAGCTGCCGCGTCCGCGCAATCGCCTCCAGCTCGTTGCGGATCCGACCTACGTCCGCACACGCGAGGCAGTGCTCAAATTCCTCTACGAGCGCCACAAGTCGCCGTCGCTCGATACGGCCGCGTGATGCGGGGGCCGCAGTGTGCCGTGATTGAGAAAACCCTGGCAGGGAAGCGATGACCAAGAAGAAACTGGTGGTGATCGGGAACGGCATGGCACCGGGCCGCGCGCTCGAGAAGTTGCTCGATACGGCACCCGACGCCTACGAAGTGACGATCTTCAATGCCGAGCCGCGCGTTAATTACGACCGCATCATGCTTTCGCCGTTGCTCTCCGGCGAAAAGACGTTCGATCAGATCGTCATCCATGGCGACGGCTGGTACGTGAAGCACGGCGTGACGCTGCATAAGGGCGCGACAGTCACCGCGATCGACCGCGAGGCCAGAACTGTGACGACGGCGCGTGGAATCACACAGCCGTACGACAAGCTCATCATCGCCACCGGCTCGCTGCCGATCATCATTCCCGTGCCCGGCCACAAGCTCGCCGGCGTGCTGAGTTACCGCGATCTCGATGACGTCGAGGCGATGCTTCTCGCTGCCAAATCGCGTGGTCATGCGGTCGTGATCGGTGGTGGTCTTCTCGGCCTCGAAGCGGCAGCCGGCCTCAAAGAGCAGGGCATGGACGTCACGGTCATCCATCTCGCGCCGACGCTGCTCGAGCGGCAACTCGATACGACCGCCGGTCACCTGCTGCAGAGAGCTGTCGAGGATCGCGGCATCCGCGTGATCACGAAAGCCAACACCAAGGCGATCCTCGGCGAGAAGAAAGTCGAAGCCGTTCTGCTCGAGGATGGTACACGGCTTCCCGCTGATCTCGTCGTCATGGCCGTCGGGATCAAGCCCAATGCGCAGGTTGCGAAGGATGCAGGCCTCGAGGTCAATCGCGGCATCGTCGTCGACGCCGGCATGCGCACGTCCGATCAGGACATCTACGCCATCGGCGAATGTGCGGAAGTCGCGGGCCAGGTCTTCGGCCTTGTAGCGCCCCTCTATGAAATGGCGGGCGTCCTGGCGGCCCGTCTCGCAGGCGATACTGTCGCTGCGTTCAAGCCGAGCGCGGTCGCCACGAAGCTGAAGGTCACGGGCATCAACTTGTTCTCAGCAGGTGATTTCGCGGAAAGCCCGGATCGCCAGGAGATCGTTTTGCGCGATGCGTCGCGCGGCATCTACAAGCGCCTCGTGTTGAAGGACGACGCTATCATCGGCGCCGTTCTCTACGGCGACACTTCTGACAGCGCGTGGTTCTTCGATCTTCTCAAGAAGAGATCGGATATTTCGCCGATGCGGGAGACGCTGATTTTCGGCCCGTCATTCGCGGGAGGTTCCCCGCTGGACCCTACGGCGGCCGTTGCAGCCTTGCCGGATGAGGCAGAGATTTGCGGCTGCAACGGCGTATGCAAGGGAAAGATCACCGGCGCCATTGCATCGATGGGTCTGAAGTCGCTCGATGACGTTCGCGCTCGCACCAAGGCGTCGGCTTCATGTGGGTCCTGCACGGGTCTCGTCGAGCAGCTTCTCAAGACGGCGCTCGGCGACGCATACAATCCCGCTGCCGTACAACCGATGTGCGCATGTACGCACCTGGGGCACGACGACGTGCGTCGCCTGATTGTCGCGAAACAACTGAAGTCCATCCCCGCGTTGATGCAGGCGCTCGAATGGAACACGTCGTGCGGTTGCGCGAAATGCCGGCCGGCGTTGAACTACTATCTGTTGTCGACCTGGCCTGGTGAATACGTCGACGACAGCCAATCGCGTTTCATCAACGAACGAGTCCACGCCAACATACAGCGCGACGGAACCTACTCTGTCGTCCCGCGCATGTGGGGCGGCATGACGAGCGCGAAGGAATTGCGCGCCATCGCCGACGTCGTCGAGAAGTTCAAGATACCCTCGGTCAAATGCACCGGCGGCCAGCGCATCGACATGCTCGGCGTGCGCAAGGAAGATCTGCCCGCTGTGTGGGCAGATCTCAACGCGGCCGGCATGATCTCTGGCGCTGCCTACGCCAAGGGCTTGCGCACCGTGAAGACGTGCGTCGGCACGGACTGGTGCCGCTTCGGAACGCAGGATTCGACAGGCCTCGGCATCAAGCTCGAGAAGTACCTCTGGGGTTCATGGACTCCGGCCAAGCTCAAGCTCGCCGTCTCCGGCTGCCCGCGCAATTGCGCAGAAGCGACCTGCAAGGATATCGGCGTCATCTGCGTGGACAGCGGCTATGACATCCACTTCGCTGGTGCCGCTGGTCTCGATATCAAGGGTACGGAGGTTCTTGGTCATGTCGAGACTGAAGCCGAAGCGATCGAAGTGATCGCTGCACTGACGCAGCTTTATCGCGAGCAGGGCCGCTATCTCGAACGAATCTATAAATGGGCCAAGCGCGTCGGCCTAGATACGATCCGGCAGCAGATCATGAACGACGTAGAGCGCCGCCGCTCGCTGCACGAGCGGTTCGCCTACTCGCAGAAGTTCTCGCAGATCGATCCGTGGGCCGAGCGCGCTGCCGGCAAGGACCGGCACGAATTCGCCCCGATGGCCGACTTCACCCGGAAGGAAGCGGCGGAATGAGTACGCACGAACAGCGGTGGATCGACATCGGCTGCATCGAGGATATTCCCGTGCGCGGCGCGCGGGTCGTGCGGACGCCGGCAGGCTGCATCGCCGTGTTCCGTACCGCCGAAGACGAAGCCTTCGCGATCGACGATGCATGCCCTCACAAGGCCGGCCCGTTGAGCCAGGGCATCGTTCACGGCAAGTCGGTGACGTGTCCGCTGCACAACTGGGTCATCAGCCTGGAGAACGGCGATGCGCAAGGTGCGGACGAAGGCAGTGTCGCCAGCTACCCGTTGAAGATCGAGGGCGGCCGCCTGCTCCTCGATCTCAGGCGGGCGCAGGATAGATCCGCTGCGTGAGGCGCCCGATGAGCGAGACTGTGCGCACCACCTGTCCGTATTGCGGCGTCGGTTGCGGCGTGCTCGCCACTCGCAACGCGGGCGGCGGCGTAGACATCGCGGGTGATCCCGAGCATCCCGCGAACTTCGGCCGGCTGTGCACCAAGGGCGCGGCACTGGGCGAGACGGTGTCGCTCGAAGGCCGCGTGCTGAAACCCTTGGTCATGGGAGAGCCCACGAACTGGGATGCCGCACTGGACCTCGTGGCCAAGCGCTTCTCGCAGACCATCGCCGAGCACGGACCCGACAGTATCGCGTTCTACGTGTCAGGCCAGTTGCTGACCGAAGACTATTACGTCGCCAACAAGTTGATGAAGGGATTCATCGGCAGCGCCAACATCGACACGAATTCGCGGCTTTGCATGGCGTCATCCGTCGCGGGTCCAGGCCGTGTAATAACGATTTTAGCCCGCCCAAGGGCCCCTCAGGTTGGCCCAGGATAACCCGGGAGCGCCGTACAGAGCAATATTTTCCGACCGCGCTCGAAGGGGTCTGTCGGTCGGATGACCTCACTGGTCAACCTCGTGG
>CANJPN010000272.1 GCA_947475855.1 Bradyrhizobiaceae bacterium | reverse complement strand
TCTGCATGGTGTTGTAAGTGAACATGCCGCCGCAGCTACCGATGCCGGGGCAGGCGTGGCAGGCGATGTGATGGCGATAGGCGGCGTCCGGATGACCGGCGACCTGATACGCGCTGACGATGTCGAGTGCTTCGCCCGTCTTGGGATCGTGACCGGGCCGGATCGTTCCGTCCGACATGATGATCGCCGGCTGATTGTGCTCGAGCATGGCGGCGAGCGTGCCGACCGGCGGCTTGTCGCACGCGACGACCGCGATGGTGCCGGCGAGGCCCGTCGCTTCGAGGTGCTCGCACATCGCGTCGTTGGTCACCTCGCGGCCGATCAGAGAGTAACGCATCTCGCGCGTGCCATTGCGAATGCCGTCCGAGGTCGCAATGGTGTACTCGGGCTGGACGAGACGCAGCTTGAGCTGTCCTGGCCCGGTGCCGATGCGCGCCTTGAGCTTCTCGTGGATCGCCTCGACCTTCGCCAGCACGCCGAGATAACACTGGCTGTCGCCCTTGGTGCCGACGACGCCGACGGACGGCTCGTGGATCAGATCGGGATCGGTGCCGAGCCAGCGGGCCGTGCCGATAGTCTGGGCCGAGCGGCCTGGGTGACGGTCGATAAGCACGATCTTGGAGCTGGTCACGGCTCTTGTCCTCGGGTTCGGGCGGCGCCACGGCCAGCGCCACGTCATTCCTGCCGATGGCGCTAGCGAAAGTCTCGTCCAAGATCAAGCGTGCGGACGCCGGGGGCCTCGTGTGCGCCAGGGCGATTCACGTCATCGGCCCGCCCCGGGTCTTCCCGGGGCTCGTCCCCGGGATCCAGGATCCGACAATCTCGAGCCAACAATATCGAGGCTGGGGATTGTGGCACGATAGATCCCGGTGACAAGCACCGGGATGACAAGAATTGGCTTATCCCGATGCGCGTGTCATCGAAACGCGCGCAATGCGCCGTTCGTCTGCAGGCGCTGCGTTCACCCTTCGACGGCTTCCTTCTTGCGGCTCTGCTTCTTGCGCTCGTTCTCGTCGAGCCACTTCTTGCGCAGGCGGATCGACTTCGGCGTGATCTCGACCAGCTCGTCCTCCTCGATGTAGGACATCGCGCGCTCGAGCGTCATGCGCATCGGCGGCGTCATCGTCAGCGCCTCGTCCTTGCCGGCGGAGCGGATGTTGGTGAGCTTCTTGCCCTGGACCACGTTTACGATCAGATCGTTGTCGCGGCTGTGCTGACCAACGATCATGCCCTCGTAGACCTTGGTCTGCGGATCGATCATCAGCGAGCCGCGATCCTGAAGGTAGAACAGCGCATAGGCCGTGGATTCGCCCATGCCGTTCGAGATCAGAACGCCATTGCGGCGGCCGGCCATCTCGCCCTTGTGGGGGACGTATGCGTGGAACAGGCGGTTGATGACCGCAGTGCCGCGCGTATCGGTCAGCACTTCGCCCTGGTAGCCGATCAGGCCGCGTGTCGGCACGATGAAGACGAGACGCTGGCGGCCGCCACCGGACGGGCGCATCTCCTTCAACTCGCCCTTACGCTCGGCAAGGCCCTGCACGACGACGCCGGAATACTGCTCGTCGACGTCGACGATCACTTCCTCGACAGGCTCGAGGCGCTGTTGCGTCTCCTCGTCCAGGCGCATGACGACGCGAGGCCGCGAGACCGTGAGTTCGAAGCCTTCGCGGCGCATCGTCTCGATCAGGATGCCAAGCTGCAACTCGCCGCGACCGGCGACGTCGAAGCTGTCGGCATCCGGCATCTCAGTGATTCGGAACGCGATGTTGCGCTCGGCTTCCTTGAGCAGGCGGTCGCGGATGACGCGGCTCTGCACCTTGTCGCCTTCGCGGCCGGCGAACGGGCTGTCGTTGATGCGGAAGGTCATCGACAGCGTCGGCGGATCGACAGGCTGGCCCAGGATGGGCTTTTCGACCGCCGGATCGCACAACGTATCGGCAACCGTCGCTTCGGTGATGCCCGCCAGAGCGACGATGTCGCCGGCTTCAGCCAGTTCGACGGCGGTGCGCTCGAGGCCGCGGAAGGCCAGCACCTTCGTCACGCGCGTCGTCTCCAGCAGGAGACCGTCACGGCGCATGGTCTTGATGATCTGGTTCGGCCTGATGACGCCCGAGGAGATGCGCCCCGTCAGGATACGGCCCAGATACGGGTCGGCCTCGAGTGTCGTCGCCAGCATCCGGAACGGCCCCTCTTCGACCGTCGGCGGCGGCACATGGCGCAGGACGAGATCGAACATCGGCGACAGGTCCTTCTTCGGGCCCATCGGGTTCTCGGCCATCCAGCCGTCGCGGCCGGAGCCGTAAAGAACGGGGAAGTCGAGCTGCTCGTCGGTCGCATCGAGATTGGCGAACAGATCGAAGATCTCGTTCAGAACGTCGTTGTGGCGTTCGTCCGGGCGGTCGATCTTGTTGATGGCGACGATCGGCCGAAGTCCCTGCTTCAGCGCCTTGGAGACGACGAATTTGGTTTGCGGCAGCGGACCTTCGGAGGCGTCGACCAGCACGACAACGCCGTCGACCATGTTCAGGATACGCTCGACCTCACCGCCGAAGTCGGCGTGGCCTGGCGTGTCGACGATGTTGATGCGGGTGCCTTTCCACTCGATCGAGGTGCACTTGGCGAGGATCGTGATGCCCCTCTCGCGCTCCAGATCGTTGCTATCCATAGCCTGGGAGACGACCTTCTGGTTTTCCCGGAAGGCGCCGGACTGCTTGAGCAGCCCATCGACCAGCGTCGTCTTGCCGTGGTCGACGTGTGCGATGATCGCGATATTGCGCAGTTCCATGGGACTCTCTTGCTGGCGCACACTTCAGGTCGCGTGCGACGTCCAAATATGTCGGGGATTGCTGGGATTTGTGCGGCGCAATAGCATGAACGAGCGGGGGGCGCCAGCCAAAGGGCGAATCGCTATCCGGACGCGTGGCCAGCCCGGGAGACCAGCGCATCACTTCCGGACGGCACTTACAGCGTCCCGGCACGGCCCCCACTCGGTAGGTTGAGCGCGGACCAGCCATCTAATACGTCCCCAGTCGAGGTCAGTACAGGATTGGATTTGACCTTTCAATTCTTCAATTCGGCGCAATTATTCCGCTGTCCGGGGATGCCGGGACAGCAATGCCAAATCCCATTTACTATCGGGATATGCGAATGCCCCCAAAGCCTTGCTGACGTGCCGGATTTCCCATAGAGAAACGAACGGGCTAGCCGTCTTGTTCCTTGGCGCGTTCTGGGCCGGAAATTGTAGATAGATCAAAGCATGACGACGCCCACCCCAGACGTCCCTCCGACTGCGCACCGAGCTGGCTTCAGGTCATGGGTGAAGGCCCGCGAAACCCCAGCCGCGCGGTTGATCTATTCAACGGGAATGGCGGTGCGCAAAATGCGCGTGCCGCAGATCAATGCGATCCATCGGCCTCTGTACATGCTCGACCGGCTCGTGCGGAGCACGATCGGCGACGTGCTGCGCATCATCTGGTACACGCCGCTGTTCCAGTCGCGGCTGGAGGGTTACGCGCCGGGTCTGGCGGTGACCGGCGGTATTCCGCTCGTGATGGGCAATCTCCAAATCGAGTTCGGCAGGGATTGCAACATTTCCGGCAAGACGACCCTGGCGGGCCGCACCAGCAGCAGTCCTGCACCGCGTCTCACCGTCGGCGACAACTGCGTGATCGGCTGGCAGAATAGCATCTCCGTCGGCACCCGGGTGGTGATCGGCAACAACGTGTTCATGGCGTCCAACTGCTCGCTGATCGGGTATCCCGGCCATCCGCTCGATCCTGTGGCGCGTGCGCAGCACCTCCCCGATAACGACGAACAGACGGGCGACATCATCCTGGAAGACGACGTGTGGCTGGCAGCCGGAGTTACCGTCATGCCCGGCGTGCGGATCGGGCGCGGTACGATCGTGGGCGCGGGCAGTGTTGTGACCAAGGACCTGCCACCGATGACGATCGCGGCGGGCGTTCCTGCCGTCGTCAAGCGCCGGCTCGAGGACGGCGCAGACAGCAGTGCGCGGCGGGAAGCCGCTGCTGTCGACGCGAAATAGCACCGTGAAGCGAAGCCGTTCGGCAGCCCCCCGTGCATTGACTTGATGGTTTCGTACGCGCAAATACGCTCTCGAAACAGATCATGCGAGCCCTTGGAGGAACCATGTCCCCCGCCGAATTGAAAGCCGCCGTCGAAGCCGCGTGGGAGGCCCGCGACAAGATCAACGCCCAGACCAAGGGCGCGGAGCGGACCGCCGTCGACACCGCGCTTTCCGCACTCGACAAGGGAACGCTGCGCGTCTGCGAGAAGTCCGGCGACAAATGGGTGGTCAACGAGTGGCTGAAGAAGGCCGTCCTGCTCTCGTTCCGGCTCAACGACAACTGGAACCATAAGGTCTCCGACAGCACCGGCTATTCGGTCGGCTGGGACAAGGTCGCGCTGAAATATGCCAATTGGGGTGACGCCGAATACAAGGCCGCAGGATTCCGCGCGGTGCCCGGCGCGGTTGTGCGCCGCGGCTCTTACATCGCGCCGGGCGTCGTTCTGATGCCGTCGTTCGTGAACATCGGCGCCTATGTCGACAGCGGCACCATGGTCGACACCTGGGCGACCGTCGGCTCATGCGCGCAGATCGGCAAGAACTGCCACATCTCGGGCGGTGCCGGCATCGGCGGCGTGCTCGAGCCCTTGCAGGCGAGCCCGGTCGTTATCGAGGACAATTGCTTCATCGGCGCACGCTCGGAAGTGGCCGAGGGCGTGATCGTCGGCGAGGGCAGCGTGCTTTCGATGGGCGTGTTCCTGGGCGCATCGACGCGGATCATCGACCGCGCTTCCGGCAAGGTTCACATCGGCCGCGTGCCGCCCTACTCGGTGGTCGTGCCGGGCTCGGCGCCAGGCGCTTCGGGCGGTCTCGCGCTCTACTGCGCCGTGATCGTGAAGACCGTGGACGCCCAGACCCGCGCCAAGACGGGCATCAACGAGTTGCTGCGGGATTGATCGCGGGGCACTTTATGATAAGGCCTCGCGAGTATACCGAGACCCCCGCTGGACCTTCTATTGCTCGTCATCCCGGTGCTGGTCACCGGGATCCATCAGGGCACCACGATCGCCAACGTTCGAATGAGGGGCATGCTGGGTCCCGGGGACGAGCCCCGGGACGACTTCGTTAATTTTGAACGGCCGGCGGTGCCACATGGTTCGTCAGATGAGGCCTTGGATGTCATGAGCGATACGAGCGGGCATATCGGGCGCGGGGCCTTCGCAATCGGCATCGTGCTGGCGGCGGCGCTTTTCTGGCTCGGCATCCGCGGCTCGGAGGCTGCGCTCCCGTGGATGGCCGAGATGCTTGCACCACGCGGGATCAACGCGGGTCTCGTCCTCAACGTGATCTGGCTGGCGCTCGGCGCACTGCTCGTCGGGGCACTGATCGCGCTCGCCGCATCGCGTTTGCGCCAGCGCAACCGTTCGCCGTGGTGGGCCGTTGCGGCGGTGGTGCCGCTCGCCGTTCTGGCGCTGCTCAACGACGCGATATTCCTCGTCAGCCGATCATTCGTCCTGCCGATGCTGCTGAGTTGGACCTTGCTGCTCGCAGCCGGCGCCGTTGCACTGTGGGTGCTGGCGGAATGCCTGCGCTCGACGGCCAACGACTGATCGCCCGCGCGGGTGATTCGAGGGATTTCATCCCTCGTGCACCCTGTCGAGGGCTGCGGCCCTCGACCCTCTGCAATTGGGGCGTGCGATGAGCATGTGGTGCGTCTCGCATCAGGTGAAGGGAGCGCTGGGAGTGCGGCACGGCCGGGCTACGCGAGCAACGCCTTCATTCTGAGCGCGCTGGCGTCGGGGCTGGTGAGGACACGCGTGGCAAGTTCTGGCGGAAGTTTCGCGCGGGCGGGGGCCATCGACATCTGGCCGAGAACGATGACGTCCCAGCCCGCCGCATTCTTCGAGACGGCCTCGGCGACGAGACCGTCGTGCTCGGCGGCGCGGCCTGCGTTGTTGGCGGCCTGCGCGTGCTCGACCCAGACCTCGCCGAGTTCGGGCGAAACGCCGGCCGCGTGCGCCGCGTTTTCGAGATTGCGGCGGATGACCGGGATCGCGCGCTTAGCGGTCGCCAGCATCAGGATGCGCTTGCCACTACTAACGGCGAGATCGGACATCGCTTCGTCGGCCTTCAGCAGCGGCACGTCGATGCCGGGCTTGGCCGCTTCTACGGCAGGGCCGAAGGTCGAGCCCGTGAACACGATGCCTTTCGCGCCGGACACCACGCAGTGACGAAACAGGCTGTTCAAGCGCGGCACGACGTTGGCCGGCAGCGTGCCATCCGCGCCGGCGTCGGCGTAAAGCCCCTCGTCGAGCAGGCGGATCGCCTCGGCTTCCGGCCACAGCCGCGCGAAGGCTTCCTCGCAGGGCGCGACCGAATAGCGGTAGGCGTGCAGCAGGTAGATGCGAGGCTTCATGCGGGGCTCCGGGTTGGGCAGGGTATCGGCGATCTTATGCTCGGCGGCAGCCCTGGGCCACCAATGCCCGTTGCCGCGACATCTTGCTATGGGGCTCTGAAAACGCGGGCAAAATCAGCAACTCTTGCGCGCCAACGCGGGATTGAAGCTCCGAAGCCACAGCAATTTCGGTCCAGGGACATTATCTTGCAGCGTCCGGCGGTGCGACTCTGCCGTAGTTGTCCACACGCGCGACGCGGGCATTCTGTTGTGAAGTGTTATGCAAGCCGCACCATTCCTCCGTTCTCGCCTTGCAGCATCGGCTGAACCGTGACCTCGACCACCACCATCGAAAGCGAAAAGCCGGAGGAAGCCGACGAAGCGGCCAGCCTCGACTTGCGCGCGCCGGTGCGGCTCGCGATCGAGCAGGTGCAAGGCTATAGCAGGACGTTCTGGATCGGGCTGGCGCTCGCGTTCACGCTGCATGCTTCGATGTTCGTGCCGTTCGTCGGCGGCTACCTGACGGCGGCATCAAAGCGCATGGGCGAAGCCGACGGCGCACCCAACGGCATCAGCGTCGAGGTCGTCCAGGAAGCCGCCATGCCTGGTGCCACCGCACCACCACCCGAGCCTCCACCAGCGCCGCCAAGTCCGCCCGAGCCGCAAGCACAACCGCCCGTACCTCCGGCAGAGCCGATCAAGGCCGAGCCACAGCAGCAGCCGCCTCCGCCGACGCCGCCACAGCAAAAGCAGGCTCAACAGCAACCACCGCCGCAAGCGAAGGCCGAGCCGACACCCAAGCCCGTCCCGCCTGCGCCACCATCGGTGCCGGTTGCCGACGTAGCGCGATCATTGCCGGATATCCGCGGCACCACGGAGCCTGATCCGGCACCATCGGAAGCGCCACCGGCCGAGCGTGCGACGGTCCAAAAGCCGTCCGAGACCGCGGCGCTGATGAAGGAAATGACGGAGCTGTTCGCGCCCGAGCCCGCGCGCCGCAATGCGCCCCCGGCAAAAAACGCGACAGCGCAACCCGCCGATCCCAATGCACCTCGACCGGTGCTCGATACGCCCATGGAATTCCAGGGCAATTCATCTTCGTTCGCGCGGCCCATCGACATTACGCGCTCGGGCGAGAACGACGAGTTCGGCCGCGGCGTGATCCGCGCGCTGCGCCAGACGATGCCGAGCCCTTGGGGCCTCAAGAGCCGCGTCACGATCAAGTTCTTTTTGACGGAAACGGGCCAGGTCGCGGAAATGCGGCTGGTGCAGGGCTCGGGCTATCCGCTGGTCGATCAGAGCGTCGTGTTCGCGGCCAGCCATTCGTCGTTCCCACGCCCGCCGCGCGGCTCGAAGGTCAGCGACCGGATTTTTCTGGTGACTTATATTTACGAGTGAGGGTGCATTGGATCCGGTGCCCGACTTCCGCTGAACCCGCGTGACCGTTTTCGTTCCTCGGCCGCCCCGTCGTCGGCAGCGGGCCACAGAACGAAGGCGCTCGCGCGCCAGCCCGTTGAGGCCGATGTGGCGGTGGATTTTGGCGGCGAGGGCAGTCGGTAACGTAATAGGAAGCGTCGCGTCTTGAGGATCGAGGGGTCAAGTGCCCCCCCCCAACCTCAAGGACCC
>CANJPN010000271.1 GCA_947475855.1 Bradyrhizobiaceae bacterium | reverse complement strand
CATTCACCGATGTCGAAGCACTCGACCGCGAAATCCACGCGGCCGTGGAAGCCTTGAACAGCGAGCGAAATGTCGATTCGTTGGTCAACTGGCGAATCTCTGCTTAGGCCCGCACTTCCTGGCGTTGGAAGGCGATGTAGGCGAGTGTGAACAGCAACACGAGGCCTGCGATGAGGCTCGCGAGTTGAGGCCAGATCAGGAGCAGGCTTTGACCAAGCGGCAAGGGGGCGCCGCGGACCATGCCCTGGAGTTGGGACATCATCACTAGCCCGAAGGTTCTGGTCGACGGATTGAGGAGCGCCATGGCCGTCTCGGCAAAGAGCGTGTTCGGAGACAGCCGCTCGATCGACTGCTGCGTATCGAAGGCAGCGATCTGGGTGCGCGGGTCGAAGGGATCGATCGGTGAGATGACGCCGGCAATCATCGAGGCGATCATCGGCCAGAAGACGGCGAACAGCAGCCAGAGCGACAGGCTCGCGAGGGCTGACGTCGCGGTCGAGCGGAAGACTATCGAGAACAGGATGGCGATGGCAAGCCACACGCCGCCATAGGCGATTGCTGCGATCAAGAACAGAACGCTGCGGAGGATCTCTTCGCCAGCCGGTGCCAAGCCAAGAAGCAGGATACCCAGGCCCATCATGAAGAGCCATAAGGCGACAAGGAAAACGGCGAGCGTCGCGAGGCCGGCAAGGAATTTTCCGACCAGCAAGGCGTCACGATAAATTGGCTGGGCCAGGATGCGACTCATGGTGCGGCGGTTGAATTCTCCATTGACCGCATCGAATCCCAAGGTGATCGCGACGATCGGGATCAGGAAGCCGAGGAATGCCAAGAATGACGGGAGCGGCTCCTTGGATACCGTGAAAATCTTGAGGAAGACGAACGGATCTTCGCCAACCACGTCCTTGATCTGGCCGATAGCGGAATAGGCTGCCGCGAAACCGGTAACGAACACCAGTGCCTGCAGCATGCGCATCCGCGTGCTGGTCAGGTTGTCGTTGAATTCCCGTTCGACGACTGCGCCAAGTCCAGTCCACGGCGATCCCTCACGCACGCCGGTCCTACCGGAGAAACCGTCGAAACCGTCTTTAACAGATTGGATCCACCCCTTGCGTGGGGCAGTGATTCCGGACTTCTGCTCAGGCTGCATGCCGCTTGCCCTCGAAGAACCTGGTGTAGACGTCCTGCAACGTGGCCATGCCGAGCGATAAGCGCTCGAGATTGGCGCCGGCTTCGATGACGCGACGTGCGACTTCGCCGCGAACGTCGCGCGAGGCGTCTATGCGCCAGCTCCCATCGGCCAGCCTGGTGATGCGTTCGATCCCGGCGATCCCTTCCAGTTTCGCCGTATCGAATCCTTCGGCATCGAGCTGGATCACCGTTGTTGCGCCAAGCACATCCCGCATCAGGTCGGTAACCTTGCCCATCACGCCGATCTTGCCGTTGGAGAACAGCGCGACACGGTCGCAGATCGACTGCACGAGATCGAGCAGGTGCGACGACAGGATGACTGTCATGCCCTCGGCCTTCAGCGATCGGATCAGTTCGAGGAACTCTTGCGTCGATTGCGGATCCAGGCCGTTGGTCGGTTCGTCGAGGATCGCGACGTCGACGCGACGCATGATGATCTCGGCAATGCCGAGCCGCTGGCGCATGCCACGCGAGTAGGTCGCGACGGGGCGTTCGGCGGCCGCAACGAGATCGACGCGCTCGAGTGCTGTCGTGATCCGGCTGTCGACGGCGATGCGTGGGATGCCGCCGAGGCGCGCCGTATAGCGCAGGTTGTCGCGGCCAGTCATGTTGTCGTAAAAGCCAACACTATCCGGCAGGTAGCCGACGCGGCGTTTGACCTCCAGCGGTTGGTGCAAGGGATCGAAGCCGACGGTTGCGATGGTGCCGCCCGTTGGCTCGGTCAGGCCGAGAATCATCAGGATGGTGGTGGTCTTGCCGGCGCCGTTTGGGCCGAGAAGTCCGAACACTTCTCCCTTGTTGATCGTGAGATCGAGGCGATCGACTGCAACCTGCGAGCCGTAACGCTTCGTCAAGGCTTTCGCCTCGATGACCGGGGTGGTCATCTCAGCGCCGTCCGAAGCGGCCGAAGGCACCGAACAGGACGAGCAGGCTTGCGGCGATCACGCCCAGGCCGATTGCGCCCCACAATGTCGATGTGCTGACGGTCGCGCGGAAGTTGGCGGTTTCAGAGACGCCGTCGCCGTTCGCGCGCACTGCGAACATGTAGTCGCCGGTGACGGCCTTTTCAGATGGGACGACCACGGCCTCGAACTTCTGCTCGCCATTCGGCACGATCGGGGGGATCGACTTTGGTTCGAACGTTACTTTCCAGCCGGACGGGGGAGAGGAAGACAGCTCGATATTGCGAGCCTCGGCTGTGCCCGAATTACGCAGCACGAAGTTGAAGCGGCGCTCCCGTCCCGCGTAGACTTCGCCCGAAAGCCGCTCGTTCTCGCCTGAAAGCGATACCGTCGGCTGGCCTGTCACGTCGAGTGTCAACTGAGATGTGGCCTTGGCCTTCTCGTTGCCTATTTCGATGGCGATCGGATATTTGCCGGCGTTGGAGCTCGCGGATGGCTTGATATCGACGGAGAGTTCCTTGCTGTCTCCGGCTTTCAGCGGAATCGACGTCAGTTCTTGAGTTCCGTAGCCTTCCTTGAACGTGACCTGGAAGCCTCTCGGGGCGTTGTGGGTGAGGTTGGCCAGTATGTCGTCTGCGCTTTCGTTCTTGACGTTGACCTTGAAGTCGAAGCTCGACTTCGTGGTGCCTCGCAGGATCGGCAGTTTGGGCTCGGCCGTAATCTTGGTGGCGGATGCCTCCAGCACGTTGATCCGCAGTGGCAACTCCAGGGCGCGGTCTGGCGCCTTGGCGCGAACCTGTATGCTGTAGGCTCCGGGCTTGGTGTCGGCGGGTACGCGGAAGCGCAGCTCCAGGCTCGCTTTGTTGTTGTGCTCGATGAAAGCTGCGGCGACAGGACGGCCGCCGCCGCGCAGCTCCACGTTCCAGCCTTCGGGCACGCCTTCGACAGCTATATCGGCGCGCTGCGGCGCGAGATTGTAGTTGACGATGGCGAGGTTGAGTTTCGTCTCTTCGCCTGCGCGCAGCGAGAGCGTCGGGTAGTCCGTGGTTATCCAGAGGCCCTTGACGTCTGCGGGGGGCGTGTTCTGCGCGGTTGCCGGCGGGGTGACAGCCAGCGTTGCTCCGACAGCCAGAAGTGTTGCGGCAATTACTTTCGCCGAAGACGTGCGGCGCATGAATACCCCCTAGACGAGATGTCCTAATTCCCCAAGTGCGGCTGCCGTTCAGGGTCTGGTGACCTAGCCGGCAGGCGTCAGGGACGGACGGATGGTGTTGCCTCTTGAACTGAGAGGCTGCATGTCAGCCAGCGATGTAGGCACCTTGGGGGCAGTGTCAAGTGGTCGCGGACGGAGCTGCCGCGTTTCGGCATCAATAGAAGGGCCTTGAAAGCGGTGGAGGCTGGCCTTTCTCGTCCGAAGCATGGCCGGTCAAAGAGGCTGCACATGGACAAGGCAGCACGGCTAATCATATTGTTCGATTTCCGCAACCCCATCGTGGCCGGTTCGCCGTATCAAGCTCCGGTATGATGTGCGGCGATTTTGAGACCTTTCAAACGCGAGTGAAAATGACCGAGCTCAAGCAAGCCTGGCTGTCCTCCATCGACGAGATCATCGAGGATGCCCGGCAGGGGCGCATGTTTATCCTGGTGGACGACGAGGATCGGGAGAACGAGGGGGATCTCGTCATCCCTGCGCAGATGGCGGATGCAGCCGCGGTCAACTTCATGGCTAAGCATGGCCGTGGACTTATATGCTTGTCGCTGTCGGCTGATAGGGTCACGGAGCTTGGTCTGCCTCAAATGACGCCGCGCAACAGGACGCGACATTCGACGGCGTTCACGGTGTCGATCGAGGCTCGGACGGGGGTCAGCACCGGGATTTCGGCAGCGGATCGCGCACGGACCATTGCAGTTGCGATCGATCCCAAAATGTCGCCTGAGGAAATCGTCACGCCGGGGCACGTGTTTCCTCTGCGTGCGCAGCCGGGCGGAGTGCTGGTCCGTGCAGGCCACACGGAGGCTGCGGTCGATATCTCGCGGCTCGCCGGGCTTACGCCGGCAGGAGTTATCTGCGAGATCATGAACGACGACGGCACGATGGCACGAATGCCGGACCTCGTTAAGTTCGCGCAGACGCATGGGCTCAAGATCGCGACGATTGCGGATCTGATCGCCTATCGGCGCCGCAAGGAGCAACTCGTCGAGCGCATCGCGGAAGCTACGATTCAGAGCCGCTACGGCGGGGAGTTCAAGGTCTACGTTTACGCCAACCGGATTACGGGGGCTGAGCATCTGGCGCTGGTCAAAGGCGATGTTTCTGGTGATGAGCCCGTGATGGTCCGGATGCATCAAGCCAACCCTCTGATCGACGCCTTGGGCGATACATTTGGCGGAGAGTTCTTCGGCGGTGAGGCGCGCAATCGCGGCGGGGAACTCGAAGCTGCGATGCGGATGATCGGAGAGGCGGGCCGTGGTGTGGTCGTGCTGATCCGCGATCACGAGCCGTCAATGTTCAGCAAGATCGTTCTCGATCGCTCGGGCAAGGGCCCCAAAGCACCTATAGCCGACCTGCGCCAGTATGGCATCGGGGCACAGACGCTGATCGATCTCGGGGTCAAGCGGATGAAGCTTCTGTCCAACTCGCGCCGCGGAATCGTGGGCCTGGAAGGGTATGGGATAACTCTCGTCGAGCAGTTGGCAATTCCGAACGGTAATTGAGCCCGACGACGTGTGATTGTGTAGCATTGATTTGTCCCGGACGCCGTGAAATCGTGTTTCACTATCCGGCAGTTGTAGTTGTCAGGGTGAGCCTTCTGCCGTTTCCTGTGCGGTCGAGGCAAGCATTGTAAATGGATCAATCTGGGATTGGGAAACAATGTCGGCGGTGGATGCTCGGAAGGAATTCCTGACAGTCAGCGGCATCAAAGTGGAGGTCGAGCGACGGGGGAAGGGGAAACCACTGCTTCTGCTGCATGGCGAGGAAGCCTACGAGCCGGAAGCTGCGTTCGTCGACGACCTCGCCAAGCGGTTCGAGGTGATCATACCTTCTCCACCGGGGTTCGGTTCCTCGGAGCGTCCTTTGTGGTTGACCGATCCACATGACCTCGCGTTCGTCATTCTCGATATCGTTCGCCAGTTGAAACTTACGGACGTGGTTGTCGTGGGCTTCTCCGTCGGCGGATGGATCGCGGCAGAAATGGCGACGATAGACGATAGCTTCATGTCGAAGCTGGTTCTCGTCGCGCCGGTCGGCGTGAAGCTCGGCTCGCCCACTGATCGTGATATCGCCGACGTCTGGCTGCTTCATCCCGAAAAGGTAGCGAAGCTCAAGTGGCACGATCCGGAAAAGGGTAAGCGCGACTTTACCAAGATGCCCGACGATAAGATTGCGATTGTCGCGCGCAATACCGAGACAACGGCCCGCTTCTGCTGGGAGCCGTACATGCATAATCCCAAACTCAAGCACCGCTTGCATCGCATTACCAGGCCGACGATGTTCGTTTGGGGCGAGCAGGACGGAATCGTGAAGGTCGATCCTTACGGCAAGGGCTATGCAGCGCTGGTGCCGAATGGCAAGCTGAGCGTGATCGGGAATGCAGGTCACCTGCCGCATATCGAGCAGCCAGAGGCGTTCATGAAGGTGCTCAACGGCTTCATCTGATGCAGGAAGCTCGGTCGATCTGAACCGACGAGAGAGTCAGACCGTAATGCGGGACGAAATGTCCGGTTTTTTCCAGCCAATCTGAGGGAACGCCATGGAATCCTGGTACTTCACCGAGATGCCCTATCCGCATCTTCCGCCAATGGAGAAGCTGGACAACATGCGGGTGGCCATACCGAACCGGATCTATG
Source organism: Bradyrhizobiaceae bacterium (assembly GCA_947475855.1). Classification (GTDB taxonomy): domain Bacteria; phylum Pseudomonadota; class Alphaproteobacteria; order Rhizobiales; family Hyphomicrobiaceae; genus CAMDPA01. The sequence continues at coordinate 2,177 of CANJPN010000271.1, read as the reverse complement.
ATCCCCGGATCGGTGCGGACCTCTATCATCGCTATCTCGATGAATACCTGGAGGCGGACGATGTCGGCCTCAACATGATGGTCAACGAGCACCATCAGACGGCCACATGCCTCGACACCTGCGCACCGCTCAATCTTGCGATCCTCGCCCGCCAATCGCGGAAGGGGCGCCTGATGATCTTGGGAAATCCGGTTGCAAATCGGGGCGATCCGGTGCGCATCGCCGAGGAAATGGCGATGATCGACGTGATGTCGCGCGGACGGCTGGAGGCAGGGTTCGTGCGTGGCGTGCCCTATGAGATTCCGGCGGCAAATACGAATCCGACGCAGACTCTGGAGCGTGTGTGGGAAGGCATCGATCTCGTGACGCGTGCGTGGAAAAGCCACGACGAGCCGTTCAACTATGAAGGGCGGTTTTTCCATCGGCGTCTGGTCAACGTTTGGCCGCGGACGTGGCAGCAGCCGCATCCGATGATTTGGGTCACGGGTTCGTCCGATTTGCCGAACATCAAGAAGGTTGCCGAGCACGGTTTCGTGTTCGCGACGTTCCTGCAGCCGCATACCAAGGTGAAGGAGATGTTCGACGCCTACCGTAGCGCCCACAAGGATACCGGGCTGCCGGGCGGCGGCGGTGTTGCTTACATGCCGCTGGTGTTCGTGGCTGACAACGAGCGCGAAGCGGAAGAAGGCGCGCGGGAGTTGACTTGGTACCTCCACGTAAAAACCGAACCCCAGTTCGGCAATCCGCCGGGTTATGTGGATGTTGCGACCAACGTACAGGCACTGAAGGGGGCTTTCGCTGGCCGTTCGGCGGCGATGCGTGCCCGCGGCATGGAGTATCTGCGCGACGAGGGCATCATGTGCTACGGCACGCCCGATCAGGTCGTTAAGCAGATCAAGTCGTTGTACGACAAGGTCGGAGGCTTCGACCACCTGCTGATGATGATGCAGGCCGGCCATATGAGCAACAAGCGGACGGTGTCCAATATCCGCATGTTCGCGAAGGAAGTAATGCCGCAGATCAAAGATTTGCCGCGTTCAAAGTCGCGGCCCTGGATCGAGACGCTGCCGCCTGCAGCCCAGACGGAAGCCGCGGAGTGAGGCTGGATTGACTGTGTCATGGTCCGTGGGGCTGATCGCCCCACGGACCATTCTTGCATGCGGAAGTCGTGTTCCAGAGATTGAGATTTGGGGAGGTCAGCATGGGCGAAGGCAAATACGTTTCGGTCGATGGCGTGCGGACGCACTACATTGAGGCGGGCCTGGAGCACCGGGGGAAACGCCCCACGATCGTGCTGCTCAATTCGGCGGAATACGGTGGCGCGTGCGAGATTACCTGGGAGTTCAACATCCCGGTGTTCGCCAAGCAGTATCACGTGCTGGCGCCCGATCATCTCGGTTTCGGCAGGACCGACAAGGTCCACGACTTCGGCAACCAGTTCAATCGCCGTGTCACTCATATCAAGCGTTTCATCGATACGATGGCGATCGACGGGCCAGTGCATGTGATGGGCTCTTCGATGTCGGGAGGGCTATGCCTGACGGTGGCGGCCCGTCAGCGGCCAGACTGGAACATCGCCAAGCTCGTCTGCTGCTCGGGTGGCGGGGAAGCGCCGGACAACGAGGCACGCAAGGTCATCAATTCTTACGACGGTTCGTTCGAACACATGCGGCGGATCGTGGAGGTGATGTTCCACGATAAGAACTGGGCGAAGAAGGACGACTACATCAAGAAGCGGCATGAGATGGCCAACATGCCTGGTGCATGGGAGGCGACGTCGGCGGCGCGCTTCAAAGCACCGTTTCGCGGCAGTGGCGGGGCTTCTGAGCGCGAACAGATCAACTATGCTGGGATAAAATGCCCCGTATTGGTGTTCGCTGGCCGGCACGACCCGTTGCGCAAGCCGGGATATACCGATGACTTCGTGCCGAAGATCCCGAACTGTCAGCTGCACTTCTTCGAGAACGCTGCGCACATGGGCAACATCGAGTGCGCTGACGAGTTCAACAAGCGGGTGCTGGAGTTTCTGGCGGCGTAGGGGCGTTGGGTGGATTAGTCGGCCGTGAAGTTTCTTCAACCTGCTGATCTCGTTTGCTGATCGAGCGGGAAGTCTGGCTTTGAGTTGCCGGATTTCCACGCTTCCCCGTGGATTTCCTTGCAAATCGTGATGGGGGTTT
>CANJPN010000270.1 GCA_947475855.1 Bradyrhizobiaceae bacterium | reverse complement strand
TCGCAACAGAAAAGGCCGACCGCCCCTCCCCGGAGGCGGTCGGCCTTGTTCGCCGTATCAGCCATGCCGAGCCCGTATCGGGTCCAAGGCGGCTGCCGGCGTTGAGCCCCAGACTCTCCCAAGCCCGGGACCATTCACGATCTGCCGGCTTAAGCGCCGCCGGCTGTGCACTTCCCAGACAACTCGCAATGGTTAACCCTACGCAAGCCAATTGCTCACGTTCCGCGTAGAGATTGAAGCGATTGTCCCGCGAATTGGCGCACGCCGCTTCAGCCTGCGTTTATGTGTATCTCGTGGGTTTTGAAGAAACGCTGCAAAAGATCATCCAATTTGAAGCAATTTCCAGGGATGACGAGCCGCTTGCGTACCTCTGCAGATTGGTCCGACAGCCGCCCTTCGGTTGCACTCAGGGCCTACGACCAACGGCCGACTGTCCCAGCTCCCCGGCCATACTGGAGCCCGCCGTTTGGGCGTGCTATCGCGGTCGGGCTCAGTATTTCCGATCAACAGACGCCAGCGTCAGCCGCGCGAGAGAACCGCCATGACAAAGACCCGCACCGAGACCGACACCTTCGGCCCGATCGAGGTGGATTCGAGCCGATACTGGGGTGCGCAGGCCGAGCGCAGCCGCAACAACTTCAAGATCGGCTGGGAGCGTCAGCCCAAACCGGTTATCCGGGCGCTTGGTATCGTCAAGCGCGCGGCTGCAGAAGCGAATGTCGGGCTCGGCAAACTGGACGCCAAACTCGGCGAGACGATCATCAAGGCCGCACAAGAGGTGATCGACGGCAAGCTCGACGACCACTTTCCGCTGGTGGTGTGGCAGACGGGTTCGGGCACGCAATCGAACATGAACGCCAACGAAGTGATCTCCAATCGCGCGATCGAGATGCTTGGCGGTGAGATGGGCTCGAAAAAGCCTGTGCATCCGAACGACCACGTCAACATGAGCCAGTCGTCGAACGATACCTACCCAACTGCGATGCACATCGCGGCCGCTGAACAGATCACGAGCGATCTGCTGCCCGCGCTGCGCCACCTGCACGAAGCGCTACTCGTCAAGAGCCATGCCTGGAAGGGCATTATCAAGACCGGCCGTACCCATACGCAGGATGCGACGCCCGTCACGCTCGGCCAGGTGTTCGGCGGCTACGCGCACCAGATCGGCAACGGCATCCTGCGCATCGAGAGTACGCTGCCGCTGCTGATGGAACTCGCGCAGGGCGGCACGGCCGTCGGCACCGGGCTCGCTTCTCCGAAGGGCTTTGCCGAAAAGGTCGCCGAGCGCATCGCTGCGATCACGGGTCTGCCGTTCACCACGGCGCCCAACAAGTTCGAGGCGCTGGCCGCGCATGACGCAATGGTGATGACACACGGCGCGATCACGACGGTCGCGATGAGCTGTTTCAAGATCGCCAACGACATCCGGCTACTGGGCTCGGGTCCGCGCTCTGGCCTTGGCGAACTCGCGCTGCCGGAGAACGAGCCGGGTTCATCGATCATGCCCGGCAAGGTCAATCCCACGCAGTCCGAGGCGCTGACGCAGGTGGCCGTACAGATCCACGGGAACAACGCCGCGATGAGCTTTGCCGGCAGCCAGGGCCACTTCGAGCTCAACGTCTACAATCCCGTGATGGCCTACAATTTCCTGCAGTCCGTGCGGCTGCTCGCTGACGCGGCCGTGTCGTTCACCGACAACTGCGTGGTCGGCATCGAGCCGCGCCTCGACAACATCAAGCGCGGGCTGGAAAACTCGCTGATGCTCGTGACGCCGCTGAAGGAAAAGTACGGTTACGACCTCGCAGCCAAGATTGCCAAGAACGCGCACAAGAACAACACGACGTTGCGCGAGGAAGCGGTCAAGGCCGGAGTACCGGTAGCCGACTTCGACGCCATCGTGCGGCCGGAGAAGATGATCGGACCCGACGAGGCTTAGAGCGGATCTATCTTCAAGACCGATCGTGAGCATCTTGCACCGCAAGGAGACGTGGATGGTCCGCCTTCGCGGACCATGACGACGTCGAAGGGGGCCAATTCGATCGCTCCGGAGATACCGGGCCGGATCCGTTGCTTCGAATTGCATCAATCGGGCATGCGCATTACATCGCGCATGCCCTTTGCGCATGGAGCGCCCACATGCAGCAACGCGTCAAGAAGCCGAAACGTGCCGTCAACCTGTCGATCGGCGCGGATCTCCTGGCCGAAGCCAAGGCCGCGGGCACGAACTTATCGGCGGTGCTGGAGCAGGCGTTGGCTGCCGAACTGGAAGGCTTTCGTCTCGAAAAGATGCGATCCGAGCATCGAAATGCGATCGAGGCGCACAATGAATTCGTCGCGAAACACGGCCTGCTGAGCGACGAGTGGCGCAAGTTCTGATGGCCCAATTCGACGTCTATCGGAACCCCTCGGGGCGAACGCGGTGGGCGATGCCGTGGCTGCTCAGCGTGCAACATGACGGCGTGTCCGAGACTACCTCGGTTCTGGTAATACCTCTTGCGGCACCGCTGAAACTTCATTCAGCCTCTCGGCTCTATCCCGTATTCGAAGTCCAAGGCCGTCAATTCATGCTGTCGACACGCCGATATGGCGTCGCTGCCGAGAAACTTCTTAAAAGCACCTGTCATATCACTCTCAGGCGAGCGAGCCTGTATCGTCGCGGCGCTCGATATTCTGTTCGTCGGAAGTTAAGCCCAGCACCAGCGCCTCACTCCGCCGGCAGCGCGCGACCAAGGGAGTCTATTTGAATCTCGGACTTGTCTTTGGGGGTAGCCTTCGCGCGTGCCTTGCCTTGGGGCAGGCGGTCCTTGAAGTACGGCAGTACTTCCTGCGCGACCGCGGCCTGGTTCTCGAGCGCCATCGCGTGCGGCATCGTTCCGAACTGAGTCTTCGTCAACGAGACGCCGAAGCCGGCGAGATCCTGGTACGCCGCCAGTTTCTCACGCACGGTATTGGGCGAGCCAACGATCACGACGCCTTTTTCGATCAGGTCTTCCGTGGTCTGGAATGCGGCGCGGTGAGCTCGGAGCTGGCGCATCCGCTTCACGGACTCGACGCTTGTGTAGCCCGGCGGGGCCATCATCGCGGGGTCCTTGGAGAGATAGTGATTGGCGTAATTCTCCATGTGCTCGCGACAGGCCGCGATCGCCTTGGCATCGGTTTCGCCGATAAAGATGGCGTTCGACCAAGAGAGCTGGTCGGGCGAGGCTTCATAGCCGACACGCTCTGCCTCCTTGCGGAACAGATCGAAGGTGGCGGCAACGCCCTGGATCGGTGCGAGCGTCTGGCAATAGGTATAGCGGCGCTCTGCGACCCAGCGGATGGTGCTGAGCGAGCCCGATGAAGGGATGTAGATCTCAGGGTGCGGCTTGCGGTAGGGCGTCGGCCAGGGGTTCACGTACTTGAAATTATAGTGCTTGCCGCGGAACTCGAACGGTCCCGGCTTCGTCCACGCCTGGATGATGAGATCGTGGGCTTCGTTGAAACGCTCCTGGCTCTCGGCGGGGTTGATGCCCATCGTGTGATATTCGGCGCCGATGCCGCGCACGAAGCCCGCCACGAAGCGGCCGCGGGTCAGGTTGTCCAGCATCGCGAACTCTTCCGCGATCACCAGCGGATTGTTGACGAGCGGCAGCGCGCGGCCGAGCACCGCCACCTTGCCCTTCTTGATCGAGCGAGCGAGCGCGCCGGCGAGCACGCCGGGTGTGGGCATCAGTCCGTAGGCGGTCTGGTGGTGCTCGTTCACGCAGACGCCGTAGAAGCCGAGTTCGTCGGCCTTTTCGAGTTGGTCGAGATATTGGTTGTAGAGGTCGGCGCCTTTCAACGGGTCGTAGTGGCTGTTTGAGAACGTGAGCCACGCCGAGCCATGACGCTTCATCGCCTCCACATCCACGTCCGCGTAAGGCATCAGGTGAAAGTTGAAGATCTTCATTCGGCTCTCCCATGCTCGGCCGTGAAGTCGAGGATCGAGGCAACCAATGCATCCGGCTTGTCGAGCGCGACGGCGTGACCGCACGCGGGGACGATCGTCAGGCGCGAGCCAAGTATAGACTCATGGAACGCGCGCCCGTGGGCTGGCGGGAACAATCGGTCGTGTTCGCCCCAGATGATCGATGTGGGTACCTTTATACGATGCAGCCACTTCGCAAGGTGTGGATCGTGCAATCGCGGGTTCCATGCCACGCGCGCGATCGCGATCGCGTTGGCCAGCCTGACATCCTCTGTCGCGGGCGAGAGAATGCGGGCGATGGCCTCGTCAGCGCGGCCGGTGTCGTGGAACCGGTCGCGCAGCCCTTGCTCTTCGCTGCGCAAGAATATGTCAACGCCTTCGACGCCCGGCACACGGAGGCCTGCTGCGCCGACGAGCGTGAGTGAGGCGAGCTTCGCCGAGGAGCGATGAGCAAGCTCCGCCGCGATCCACCCGCCGAGCGAAGTTCCAACAAGGTGAACACCCGTTAGATTCAGCTCGTCGATCACATCGAGATAAAAGTTCGCCATGTCCGACAAGCGGTCGAGCCAGGGCGGCATCGGCTTGCCACCGAAGCCGGGGTGCTCGGGCACGATCAAGGCATGCTGTTCGGCAAGGACGTCCATATACGGAAGCCATGCGTCCGAGGCATCCGTGCCCCTCAACAGCAGAAGGGGAGAGCCGGCGCCTGCGCGCATCAGCTTGACAGCAGTCCCACGCAGATTCAGATCGGCCGCAATCGGTGACTGCACGTTTCCCCCGTCTGGTTCGGCACGAAACGCCGCAGTGGTAAGCAGCGCATGCGGAAACAGTAGGTGCCGAGGTTTCGGGCTGTCAAGGCGACCCGCCCAGCCGCAAGAATTGAGCTTTCATGATCCGGCCCCTACGCGTAGAGAAAGCTCAACTTATCCAACAATCGCAAACGCGCGAGTCACCATGTCGCACACTCCAACGCCGCCGTTTCGCGCTGACCATATCGGCAGCCTCCTGCGTCCAGCGGCGCTGCTGGCAGAGCGTGCGCGGTTCGAGCGCGGTGAGATCAGTCGCGAGACCTTGGCTTCGGCGGAAGATAGCGCCATCAAGAAGGCCCTCGCGATGCAGGAGCGCGTCGGACTGAAGCTCGCCACTGACGGAGAGTTCCGGCGGCGCTCCTACCACAGCTATTTCTACCGGCAGCTCGGCGACGTTCGTATCGACACCGTCGGCGGCGAGGACGCGAAAGGCGGCAACGCGGGCCATCGCGGCTCGCAGCCTGTCGCCGTCATCGGCAGCAGGATCAAGTGGACGCATCCGATCAACGCGGCGGATCACGCGTTCGTCGCGGCCAACACGAAGCTCACGTCGAAGATCACGATCCCCGGTCCGTGCGCGCTGCATTTCCGCGGCGGCAACGCGGCCGTCCTCGCGACGGCCTACAACGACATGGATCAGTTCTGGTCCGACACCATCGAGGCTTTCGTGGCCGAACTCGAAGCGCTCGACAAGGCCGGCTGCACCTATGTCCAGATCGACGAGACTGCCTTCGCGAAATTCGGCGATGCAGAAGTGCAGGCGAGCCTCGCTGCCCGTGGCGACGACTGGAGCCGGCTGATCGACACCTATATCGACGTGACGAACCGCATTCTGCGGCTTGCGCCAAAAGGAATGGCGATCGGGATGCACTTGTGCCGGGGCAATCGCGGCGGACAGTGGCATGCAGAAGGCAGCTACGAGGAAGTGGCGGCGCGCCTGTTCAATGCGCTCGAGATCCCGTTCTATTTTCTCGAGTACGATTCACCGCGCGCGGGCAGCTTCCAGCCGCTTCGGGCTGTGCCGAAAAACAAGCGCATCGTGTTGGGCCTCGTCTCGACCAAGGCTGGAAATCTGGAGAAGATCGACGACCTCAAGGGGCGCGTCGAGGAGGCCGCGCGTTTCGTCGACGTCGAGCGGCTGGCGGTCAGCCCACAGTGCGGCTTCGCCAGTGTCGAGACCGGCAATCCGCTGAGCGAGGCTGAGCAGGAGGCGAAGCTGCGGCTCGTCGTCGATCTCGCACGGGCGGTGTGGGGTGAGGCGTAGCGGCGGTGTCATACCCTGCGGGTCCGACACCATTGACGAAGTTTGCTTGGCTTGCACCAATGGCATTCGACGGATTGGAGCGTGCATGGTGTCAGACCCGGAAGGGCAGACACCGTTGGATCGACACTCGACACGGTGTCAGACCCGGAGGGTCTGACACCACCAAGGAGACCGTATGAGCAGCAATTCAAAGAAGTCCGCAGGTCCGATCAGCAGAGAGCAGATGGAGGATCTCGTCGCGGCAAGCCTCATCCTCGCGCAGCATGGCGTGCTCGACGCGTTCGGCCATGTCAGCATGCGGCATCCAGCCGATCCCAAACGCTATCTGCTGTCGCGCAATCTCGCGCCGGAGCTCGTCACGTCCGCCGACATCGTCGAGTACGATCTCGACAGCGAGCCGGTCGATGCCAATGCACCGCGCGGATTCCTCGAGCGCTACATTCACGGCGAAATCTACAAATCACGGCCGGACGTGCAATCGGTGATCCATACGCATTCGCCGTCGGTCGTGCCGTTCGGTGTGACCAAGACGCTCTTGCAGCCGATCTATCACATGAGCGGATTCCTCGGCCGCGGCGTTCCGGTCTACGACATCCGCAAGGAAAGCGGGCGGCAGACGGACATCCTCATTCGCGAGCCGGTCTTCGGCGAGCAGCTCGCCCGTGTGCTCGGCGACAAGCCGATGGCGCTGATGCGCGGGCACGGCAATGTCGTCGTCGCCCAGGATGTGAAGGTCGCGACATATCGTGCGATTTATACGGAGATGAATGCGCGGCTGCAGTTGCAGGCGATGATGGCGGGGGGACCGATAGAGTTCCTGTCGAAGGAGGAAGCCTTCCTTACCGAAGCCACCATCGAAGGCCAGATCCACCGTCCCTGGGATCTGTGGAAGGCGAAGGTGAAGATCAAGTAGTCAGCGGCTCGGGGAGGCGTTTTTGGAGCTGGCCGCCTTCCCTCTCTGCCTTCTCTCTCTGGCGCCCGCTTCAGTTTCCGACTAGGTTTCCGGCATGCAACTAAAGTCACAGGCCGACAAAAGGGTGGAAGACGAATGGCAAAGAAGACGAGCAAAGGCGCCGAGAGCAAAGTCGCCGATATCGAGAAACCGACACCGTCGGGCAGCAATGCGATGTTCGGCAGCGACGTGGTCGCCGATGCCTTGACCGCGCTTGATATCCCCTACATTGCGCTGACGCCGGGGGCTAGCTTCCGCGGTCTTCACGATAGCCTCGTCAACTTCACCCAGAACCGCGCACCACAGATGCTGCTGTGCCTGCACGAGGAGCACGCCGTCGCGATCACGCAGGGCTGGGGCAAGGTGACCAACACCGCGATGGCGGCGGCCGTGCATTCCAACGTCGGCCTGATGCACGCGACAATGGCGTTCTTCAATTCGTGGTGCGACCGCACGCCAGGCGTCGTGATCGGCGCCACCGGCCCCGTCGATGCCATGAAGCGCCGCCCGTGGATCGACTGGATCCACACCGCGCAGGACCAGGGCGCGCTGATCCGCCCCTACACCAAGTGGGACAATGAGCCGGCGTCTCCCGGCGCTGCCCGAGAAGCGATGTTGCGGGGAACGTGGATCTCCAACACTTGGCCGCAAGGTCCCGTCTACATCAATCTCGATGCCGGCATGCAAGAGGTGCGGATGGATGAACCGCTGCCGCCGATCGACGTGAAGCGCTACGTCTCGCCGATGCGTCAGGGCGCATCGGCAGCGCTGCTCGACGAGGCGGCAGCCTTGCTCAAGGGCGCGAAGCGTCCGTTGATCATGGCTGGGCGCGTGCGCCGTGACGAGAAGGGCTGGGCCGACCGTATCGCGCTCGCCGAGGCCCTGGGTGCTGCCGTCATCACCGATCTCAAGATCGGCGCGGCGTTCCCGACCGACCATCCGCTGCACTGCGGCGCACCGGGCGGCCGCCCCGTGAAAGAGGCGATGGAGGCGATCACCAAGGCCGACGTCATCCTGTCCCTCGACTGGGTCGATCTCGGCGGCACGTTCAAGTTGGCGCTCGGCGACAAGCAGATCGAGGCCAAGGTGATCCAGGTTTCGCTCGATCACGCGATCCACAACGGCTGGAGCATGGACCACCACGTGCAC
>CANJPN010000269.1 GCA_947475855.1 Bradyrhizobiaceae bacterium | reverse complement strand
GTGACGAAGGCCTCTACCCCGTAGCCACCCGCCAACTCTGCGGCGATTGAGTTGGCAACGACCACAACCTGTGGATGATTCGCCACATTGTCGACCGAAGTTGCAGAGAACACTCGATGCGAGCTTGTGGATAAGTGGGCGATCTTGGCTCAAACGTTAACAATTACAAATTAGTAAGCCTCTACAACCGTCGCCGGAATTCGGCCGTGGATTTACCCCGGCAAGCCTTCCTGCAGCCTCGCTTCCGCCGTGCGAATCATGCAAATTTGCACGCATGTTTCAACCTCTGCGTGAATCGTTGCCGCGAATTGCGGCGCGTCAAGCTTGTGCCCTTGCGTTCGCGGGGCTGCTGGCTTTGCCTCTCCTGATCAGCCAATCCAATGAGCCGGCCAAGGCCGGAATCGGCACATCACCTCCATCGATCTCCGGGCCAGCCCGCGTGATCGACGGTGACACCATCGCCATCGGCGAGGTCCGCGTTCGCCTCGAAGGTATCGACGCCCCGGAGACGGACCAGACCTGCAACCGAGCGGGTGTGGGACGTTGGCTGCTGTCGACGTGGAAATGCGGAAGGGAAGCCACCGCACATGTCGAGCGCGTCGTCCGCGATCGCACGGTGCGCTGCGACAGCTCTGGCAAGGATGCCTACGGACGGATGCTCGGCATCTGCGTGGTAGAGGGCCTCGAGATCAACGCAGACTTGGTCCGCCAAGGCCTCGCCTGGGCGTTCATCAAATACTCCCAGCGATACATCGCGATCGAGAGCGAGGCACGTGCCGCCAAACGCGGCATCTGGCAGGCCGAGACCAAGCCCGCGTGGGTCTGGCGTGCCGAGCGCTGGCAGGCCGCCACAACGGAAAAACCCGAAGGCACGACGGAAAATTGCCTCATCAAGGGCAACATCACCCGCAGTGGCAACATCTACCACATGCCGTGGGATCGCTGGTACGACAAGACCCGTATCGAGACCAACAAGGGCGAACGCTGGTTCTGCTCCGTCGCAGAGGCCGAGGCGGCCGGTTGGCGGCCTGCCTTCGTGCGTTGAGGCCTCCTCAAAAAAGGCGCCGTCTGAACGAAGCTATTTCTTAGCCGGACCATTGTCCTTTTGCTTGGCCGCGGCCGCTTCCTTGGCCAATTCGGCCTCAGCGTCCTCTAGTCTCTTCAAGCGCTCCGCTTCGGCCTCTTGCTCCGATTTCGCCTCGATCGCAGCAGCATCCTTGTCGGCCTGCGCCAGCACTTTCTTCTGTGCTTTCGTCAGGATCTTGTCATTGTCGCGCTCGTCGACTTCGCGAACCACGCGGAATCCCATATCATTGGTTGCAATGCCTTCTTTGACGAACCTGCGGGCCGCATGTCGTGCGGCGGCGATCGGCGATGACCAAGCCCCGCCTTTGACCAGACGCCGGCATTCCCCGGTATCACGGGAAAGGATGGCGCCCGCGCCCCCGTCGGCGCATTCCGAGGTCATCTCCCAGACGTTGCCCACCACATCTGATAGGCCCCAGGGATTGGCGACAAACAGTCCCCCGACGGCCGTGCCATCCAGTGACCCGCCGACATTCGCCGTCGTTCGCGACACCGGCCCCATCGAGAACGGCGTCTTCGTCCCCGCCCGTGCCGCGTGCTCCCACTCGTTCTCCGTCGGCAGCCTGTACACGCGCCCACTTTTGCGGCTGAGCCAGGAAAGATACTGACGCACCTCCGGCTGGCTCAGGCAAACGACGGGATGCCGCTCATCCTGCTCGAAGCCAGGTGTCTGCCAGTTGAATACCCCACGGCGTTTGCCGACGTCACAAGCGGTCGTGCTCTGGAACCGAGTTTCTTCAACGAACCACGAGAATTCCTGGCGATTGATCTCGAGCCGCCCCACCGCGAGTGGATTGGCTATGGGAACGACGGCAGCCGGCTGCTCTTCGGGCGCCCGGTCCCGGTCGTCGGCCCCCACTCCCACTGTCGCGACCCCCTTTGGGATGATCACGAGATCAGGACATTTCGGGCAATCCTTGAAGGGCTCACGTGAATATTCGATGGCATTGTCGTCGTAGGCGCTGGCCCCTGAGGCTCCCGAGCCGCCTCCACCCGCGCCATTGCTCGAGCCACTCCCTTTACCGTTATTCTTACCATCGCCACTGTTGTTAGCGTTGCCGTTCTGGCCACCACTCTTGTTGCCGTTACCGCCCGATCCACCGCCGCCGCCGCCGCCCTCCCCTTCTTCATTCGAGCTCTCGCCAGCGGGTCCGCTATCTTTCTTTGCGACCTTCTGGAATTCCATCGGCGAGTGCTTCGTCTTGTCCTCGACCCAGAACATCATGAACAGCAACGTAAGCAGTGACGCCGCCATGCTCGAGAGCACAACGGTCTTATGCCGGGAAGCGAGCCCGGCTTCGATAGCCCAGATCAGCCCTCCAAGGAGTGCAGCCACGAGCCAAAAGAGAATGTTCACAGAAGTCATGGAGCCACCGCCGTTGGGCAATACCGGCACAGAGCCCCAATCCCTAACCCAGCATGCTTAAGATTTGGCTGAGACACGCGCTGCCGCCGATTACTCGTGCGGGCCACCTGCGCGGTTTCGCCATACCCGCAAGACCCTAGGTCGAGCCCCCCGTTTCTTGACACCTCGCACGCCCCGTCACTATGGTGCGCGCCGTCGACAGACCCCGCCGGTTAACGGCCGCGTCCCATCACGGGCAGGCTATCCAATGGCAAGCAACGGCAACTCACCCGTCCCGGAGCGCGGAACGCTCTCACCTGAAGAGCGTGAAGCCCTGAGAAAACGGGCATCCGAGCTTGGCAAACGGCTGGAGGACGTGCGGGTCAGGAAAGCCCCGCCTTCCGCTGATTCCCGGGCAAGGGGAGCAGCGATGGGCGAGGCCTTCAAGATCACGGCCGAGCTCATCGCCGGTATTGCGGTGGGCGGGGGAATCGGATGGGCGTTGGACCGGGCTCTCGGCACGGCGCCCTGGTTGTTGGTCGTGTTCCTCATACTGGGGTTCGCGGGCGGCATGTCGAACGTCATTAGATCCGCGCGCCGGATGCAGGCGATGTCGGAGCCGATGCAACGTTCGTCGTCCTCGGCGCCAGTTGGCAACGATGACGACGAGGATAGTGATGACCGGCCGGTGGCCCCCTCTTCGGGTGCTTCGGCTAAGCCGAAAGACGATAGACGAGCCTGAATTCGTGGCCGGTCCTCAGGGCGCCGGCCCACCAGAACGAAGGGGAAGCCAACGGTGGCTGGCGCAGCGGACGGGGCACATGGCCCCATGCATCAGTTCGAAATCAACCGGCTGCATAAGCTCGAGTTGTTCGGATTCGATGTCTCGTTCACCAATTCCTCGCTGTTCATGGTGACGGCGGTCGTGTTGACCACCGTATACATGCTGTGGGCGATGAGCGCGCGGGCGCTCGTTCCTGGCCGTGCACAGTCGACGGTCGAGCTCACGTACGACTATGTCGCTGGCATCGTGCGCGAAAACCTCGGCGATGAAGGCATGAAGTTCTTTCCGTGGGTGTTCTCGATTTTCATCTTCATCTTCATGCTCAACATGCTCGGCATGTTGCCGCTCATGGAGCACTCGTTCACGTCGACCAGCCACATCATCGTCACTTTTGCGCTTGCCGCGATGGTGTGGGTGATCGCAACGCTCGTCGGCTTCTATAACCACGGCTTCGGCTATCTCAAGCTCTTCGTTCCTTCGGGAGTGCCCATCTGGCTGATGCCTCTGATCGTCCCGATCGAGCTCATTTCCTACATGATCCGACCGATCAGCCTGTCGGTACGACTGTTTGCCAATATGATGGCAGGTCACACCATGCTGAAGGTGTTTGCGGGCTTCGTCGTCAGCTTCATCGGGGCCGGCTATGCCTGGGCTGCTCCCGCGCCGATCCTCTTCATGGTCGCCTTCACCGGCCTCGAGATCGTCGTCGCATTCCTGCAGGCCTTCATCTTCACCGTGTTGACGTGCATCTACCTGAACGACGCTGTGAACATGCATCACTGATCCGTCGTCTCGGTGGCGCACGCCTCATCTGCCTTCCATCCATGATCCTCACTATCCAATCCTCAAGGGAGAAGAAAATGGACGCTACTGCTGCAAAATTCATCGGTGCCGGCCTGGCTTGCTTTGCTCTGATCGGCGCAGGCATCGGCATCGGCAACATCTTCGGCAGCTACCTGTCGGGCGCTCTGCGCAATCCGTCGGCCGCCCCCGGCCAGTTCACCAACTTGCTGATCGGCTTCGCGCTCGCCGAAGCAACCGGCCTGTTCGGCCTGCTGATCGCACTGATCATCCTGTTCGGCTGATCCCAACCTGCCGATGGGGCGCCCCGTCAGCAGACGGTGTGCCCGGCGGACAATACTTCGACATGATGCGTCGCAGGGCAGTTGGCTTCTTTACCGAAGCCGACCCCCACCGTTTGCACATCGATCGGGAATTTCATGCGGGTCACACCCGCTTTTCCTTCAAGCCACTTTCTGGGGCTACCCATGCTCGCGAGCTTTGCAACTCTAGCCGTGGCTCTGGCCGGTGAAGCCAAGGGCGGCAGCGGCTTGCCACAGCTCAACGTGAACGATTTCGCTCCCCAACTATTCTGGTTGGCGGTGACGTTCGGTGTGTTGTGGTGGCTGATGGCGAATGTCGCACTGCCCAAGGTCGGCAGCGTAATCGAGGAGCGTGCACAGCGCATCCAGCGTGATCTCGACGAGGCCCAGCGCCTCAAGGCAGAGACCGAGAAGGCGCTCGCCGACTACGAGGCGTCGCTTGCCAGCGCACGCGGTCGGGCATCCGGCATCGCCAAGGAGATCCGCGATAAGCTAGGCGCCGAAGTCGAAGCCGAGCGCGTCAAGATCGACAGGCAGGTATCGAGCCGCGTCGTGGACGCTGAAAAGCGCATCACCGATATGAAGGCACGCGCACTGACCGAGGTGGGTCAGATCGCTACCGACACCGCTGAGGCAATCATCGTCGAGCTCCAGGGCAAGCCTGCCGGCAAGGACGAAATCGCAGGCGCGATCAAAGCCGTGATGGGAAGATAATCCGATGTTGACCATGCTCGCCGGTGAAGCCGGCTCCGTAATGGCCAAGCCCGAATTTTGGGTAGCGGTCTCGTTCTTCGGGTTCGTCGGCCTACTCTTATACTACAACGTACCCGATCTCGTCGGAAAGGCGCTCGACGACCGCGCTGACCGCATAAAGCAGGAACTCGACGAGGCACGCCGCCTCCGCGAGGAAGCTCAAGCGTTGCTCGGCGACTACCAGAAAAAGCGCGAGGCAGCCGAAGAAGAAGCCAGGGCGATTGTCGAGCAGGCCCGCCGCGAAGCCGATGCGCTTGCGACAGAGACGCGCAAGAACCTCATCGAATCGCTCGAGCGGCGCTCCAAGCTGGCCGAGGAAAAGATCGCCAGGGCGGAAGCCCAGGCCGTCGCAGAGGTCCGCTCGATCGCCGTGGACACCGCCATCGCTGCCTCAGAGCGAATTTTAGCCGGCAAGGTCTCCGCCCAGTCCGGGGCTGGCCTCGTCGACCAGGCTATCCGCGGCCTGAAGGGCAAACTGAATTGATCCCCTAAACCGGCACATGTTTGGCCGCACTTGTCTTGGAATCTAAAAGGGGCCCGCTGGGCCCCTTTCGCATTCCGTCGCTCCAATTCACGAGGGCGGCGCGGTCTTGGCGAACGCCGGCACGGCTGCGGCGAATCGGTCCAGCCATTGCACGAGCTTTGGCGACGACTTCCTCCACTTCCCCCCCTGCCGCAGGTCGAGAAACCCCAGCGCACAGGCGATGCTCACGTGCCCATAGTCGGGATGCCCCTTCCACTCCGAGATATGGCTTTCGAGAAATGCCACGCTCGTGTCGACCTTCGCCTGCTGCTTGTCGACCCACGGCTGATGCCATGTCTCCGGCGTCCGGAAACGTCCTTCGTACACGACCAGAATAGAGGCATCCATGATGCCATCCGCCAGCGCTCCCAGCGTCAACGTTTCAAGCCGCTCGCGTCCCCCAGCCGGGAAAAGCCGTGGCGTTGGCGAAAGCGTATCCAGATACTCACAGATCACATGGCTATCGAAAACGAGCGTGCCGTCTTCGAGACGTGCCGCGGGAACCTTCTCCAGCGGATTGGCTGCACGCAAATTCGCGCACCGCTCCTTGTCCTTCTCCGGATCGAGGTAGACGACCTTGTCGTCGAGCCCCTTCATCGCAGAGGCGATCCTAACCTTGCGCACGAACGGCGAAGTCGGCGCCTGCGTCACCTCGATCATGAACATCTCTCCCTGCGGTTCTGATCCGGGCACCGCGATGCCCGGCGCATCGATACATGCGGCATCGTGCAACCACTTTGGGCAGACGCGCAAGCGCCCCGTGAAACCACAGCCGTGACCAGCCGAAGTTATCGCAAACCGTATCGAAATGCTGAAACGAAGGGAGCGGCTTCAAGCAACAAACCCATCGGCGCAAGCCTCTGGTGCGCTGGCCGGCTCCCCCGCAGCAGCCGGGACGAAGCCGCTCCCCTCTGGTCATTGTCATGCACTCGATCGGCACCTCGCGTCACGTCAAAAAATGGAAAAACTGGATTGCTGTGGACGCCTTTGTATAACCCACTGCATCCCCCCACCCTTGCTTGACTCGATGCACCCGCACTACAGATTCGTACCACTTCGATTGCGCAGCGACGATGCTCCCATGACGCAGCAGCACAACCTGAACGGCAACACTGAAAGCCACGGATGAGCAAACCAGCCGGCATGAGACTGCGCATTGCAGCGCGCACTCTAATCGCGTGTGGCCTCGCGTCGGCCGCCGCAACACGTGCACACGCACAGGACTTTTACACCGGCCGCC
Organism: Bradyrhizobiaceae bacterium; assembly: GCA_947475855.1. Classification (GTDB taxonomy): domain Bacteria; phylum Pseudomonadota; class Alphaproteobacteria; order Rhizobiales; family Hyphomicrobiaceae; genus CAMDPA01. The sequence goes on along the minus strand of CANJPN010000269.1, from coordinate 1,302 downwards.
AGATCTCGCTGATCATCGGCGCTGCATCAGGCGGCGGCTACGATCTGCTCGGACGTTTGATGGCCCGGCATATCGGCAAGCACATTCCCGGCAATCCCACGATCATCACGCAGAACATGCCGGCCGCGGGCAGCATCGCGGCTGCCAACCACATCGCGCGGATCGCCCCCCGCGACGGCACGGCGATCGGTCTTATGCAGCGCGGGGTTCTACTTGCGAAACTGTCGAACGCAGCGGGCGTGCAATTCGACCTCGGCCAGCTCACCTGGCTTGGCAGCTTGAACTCCGAAACCGGCGTCGTGTTTGCGATGTCGAGCGCGCCGCATCGCAAAGCGCAGGATCTGTTCGACAAGGAGCTGATTGTCGGAGCCAACAACAACGCCGACCCGGAGACGGCCGCTCGGCTCTACAACGCGCTGCTCGGCACGAAGCTGAAGCTCGTTACCGGGTACACCGGCACCCCCACGATCCAGCTCGCGATGGAACGCGGCGAGGTGCAGGGCATCGCGGACTGGTCATGGTCCAGCGTCAAGAACCAAAAGCCGGACTGGCTGAAGGAAGGCCGCGCGATCCCGCTGATGCAGGCCGCGAGCCATCGCCACAAGGAGTTGCCGGATCTGCCTAATGTGCTCGATTTCGTCAAACCCGGCGAGCCGCGCCAAGTGCTCGAATTATTTCTCGCGCAGAAGACGGTGGCACGTCCTGTAATCGCCCCGCCGGGAATGCCGGCCGATCGGACGGCGCTGTTGCGCGCCGCATTCATCAAGCTCGCCGACGATACTGAGTTCCTCGCCGAAGCCGACCGCCAAAAACTCGAAGTGGGCCCAATCTCCGGAGAAGCTGTCGATAAAGTTATCGCTCAAATCTCAGCCACGCCTGCGACTATCGCCGAACGCTTCAAGGCGATCACCGCAGGTCCATGAGGCGAACCGTCGAGCTCGCCTCATCTGTCGTACAATGGAGGAAGTTTGCCGGGATAGATCCCCAGTGGGGCCGCCGTTCACGACGACAACGGCGAGCCCTGCTCGCGCAAGGAAATCGACGACGATCGGCAGACGATCAGCGCACGAGCCGCCGCATCTACTTCTTGATATCCTCGATCAGATCCGCCTGCTTCTTGAAGATCTGCTCGGCCTTCCAGCTCGGCAGCTTGAACTCCCAGCCGCCGGCCTTCGCATTGACGGCATCGGCGGCGGCCTTCGCATCGCCCTCGCCCGTCGCCTCGACCACCGCCCAGCGCGCATCGCCATCGGCGCGCACCTTCATGGTGAATTTCCCGCCGTTCTCCATCTCGTAGACGGC
>CANJPN010000268.1 GCA_947475855.1 Bradyrhizobiaceae bacterium | reverse complement strand
TGGTTGTCGCAAACCCGAGCCATCTGTGATTCGGACCATGACCGCCCCCTCAGGGGTTGTGGACAGCGGGGAAGAAATTTTTTTGGCGCCCCGCGGCGTTGCTCTCCGGTCGGCCTACGGCCTCCCTACGCGCAACGCCGCGGGGCCCCTTGCCTCCCCCGCCTCGTACACCACGTCCTGGGACGCGCCCAAGCGTGGTCCCCTATCATATCTTTCGCGGCTGGTCTGACGAGGCGCACAAACTGTTTCCTCGCAACACCAAACATCTCGCGATCGCAGCTGATGGTTTTCAGCCTTTCCACAGCTCCTGGATCCCCAAGTCCGTCAAGAAGGGCGGATTGGATGGGCGGCGTGCGGTCGTCCTGATCAATTCCGACGGGTCATCTGGAATCAGCGTTGTCATGTGTCAACGCCGGAGTAATTTTGGTAGTGTCTCAGTTTGAATTTTCGGCAGCGTGTTGCATAGGTATATTTTAACTTCTCGGTTATCAGGCTATGATAACCCTGTGAGCAACCATGACGACGACACCGGCATCACCACCCTTATCGATCTCCACGGCGTCACAGCCGAGGTCGGTGGAGGATTTTGGGTGTCCATGAAGGCAAGAGTCGTCGAGAAGAGCGGCGGGCGCCCGCATGGCATCCAGTACGCCTTGACGCTGCATAAGCCAGGAAACGATCGGATTGTTGGGTACGATAACGCGCACCAGCCAAGGGTCGGAAATGGTCCATCATCACCGTCCAGAACGCGGTCGCTTGCCTTCGATCACAGACACTTCAAAGGCAAGATCTCAGTGTATGAATTCGATTCGCCCATGAAACTGCTGGAGGACTTCTAGGCCGACGTTGAATCTATCTTGAAGGAGGAGGGCATAAAGTGAGCGATACAAGGGTACTACGCATCGGCATTGCTTCGCGCGACTACGTCAAGCAGCGAACGATGGATGTTGTTCGTGGTAAGCCGTTTAGCTCCAATGAGCCTCGTCATTGGGTGTCATCGCTTGAGCCTCTGGCGAAGGTTCTCACCGATCGCAACATGTTGCTACTTGAGATGATCCGTAACACCCAACCGCAATCAATGTCTGAGTTGGCAAAGCTCTCTGGTCGCGCAAAGTCGAACCTTTCTAGAACGCTGCACACAATGGAAAGCCTAGGTCTCATTGAGCTTGCTGTAGTGACGGGCGGTAAGAAGGTTCCAACTGTCATCTACGACAGCCTAACCTTTGATTTCTCTCTTCTTTCCAAGAAGAAGTCAGAACCTAAGGCTGCGTAGCTTTTCGCTTCTTGTAGGTCTTCGGACGCTCCGGCTTATCAGATGCGGCATCGATCAGATTTACGATATCTTCCATCGTCATGAGCTTGTCGGTGATGCTGGCGGCCATGGCAGGCGTCACCCGAAGAGTCTTGTGGATCTTCGTGAAGTTGTAGAACACGGTGTAGAGCGCCACCATGTTGACGTGGCTCTCGAACTTCTTGGAAAAGCCGTTCGTCAGACGAGTGAACCGACGCATATGCATCCGCATCGTGAGGTTCTGACGCTCGACGTGGCTCGTGCTGATGTGCTTGGGATCTGGCTTGCCCTCGACCGGCATCTTGATTGCGCCCGTGCATTCGGCGGGGCTGTAGCGGCCCTTGGCGCTCTCCGGTGACGCGCCGTAGAGCTTCACAAGTTGGGCATAGTCCACGTCGGCACCGAAGGCACCTTCAACGGCTTCGAGATACGCCTTGAGGCCATCGCTGGTGAGTTGCACGCGGTTGGCGAGGCGGCTGGCGAGATCGTTGATGAAGTACTTTGCTGTCTCGCCGTCGCGATCCCCGACGTACCACTGCACGATCAGCTTGCTGTCGGCATCCAACGCCGTCCATGTCCATGTATCGCCAGCGCGCTCCGGTGCAGCCTTGGCCGTGCCGACGTTCTTCTGCTTGGCGTAGGTGAAGCTCCAGATTTCATCGACCTGCACGCGCTTGGCCTTCACGCCTTGGACCGTGGCGTCATGAAAGGCCATGCATACAGCTCCAGCGTCCTCAAGGATCTTGGAGACGGTGTTGATCGACACGTCGCAGATCCGGGAGATCGACCGCATGGACGATCCCTCGCAGAGCATGGCGAGGATTTGGGCGCGCTTGGCTGTGGGGAGCTTGTTCATAGCTCCCATGTATGAACTTTTATGCTTAGCGTCAAGTATCTTTTTCAGATTGCGCGTATCGGCACTCATCTCCACAATGGAAGGGCTTAGATTTTTTGGTTGCCAACTATGGGTAGTTGACTTATATGTCAATCGCAGAAGTTATCCAGTGGCGTGTTGGCGATGGGATGATGTATCCCGTCCAGCCGCGAGCGCCGGGAACATCGCCACGTCGATCGATGTTCGTGACGAGTGAGCTTTGGAACTTTCTCAATGCTACACATGACGACGAGATGGAAGATCGGCTTGGGTATCTTCAAGCGGACTTGGAAGTGTTCGCCAGTGGCCAAACTATCGATCCCAAGTACCTTTTCCTTCTCTACCCTGCAGGAGATGCTGTGTGGGAGATTCGAAGCATTCGCCACGCTCCGTCTATAAGGGTCCTGGGTCTGTTTGCGGCTCGCAACACGTTTGTTGCGACCAATCATGCCTTGAGAGAGGATTTAGGCGGATGGCAATCAAGAGAATGGAACGCCGTAAAACGACTGGCGAGGGCGAGGTGGAGAACGCTTTTCCACACATATCAGCCGATTGAGACCACAGACGTGCGCATTGTTGTGAGTGGAGCGCTAAATGGAAAATACTTCAAAGATTAATCTTATCAGTCGCAGAGATCGGGCCTACTACCGCAGGCGGCAGCAGAACCGTGTCTTTGAAGCTATTGTTAAGCTTTTTGCAGAAGAGGCCGAGCGCGGTGCGATTTCAAAAAAGAAATTGGCTGAAATGCTTGAAAAAGATCCAGCGCAGATAACTAGATGGCTGTCCGCGCCGACCAACCTAGAGTTGGACACTATAAGCGACATCCTCTTAGCGATGGGGGCTGAGATGGATTTTCAGCCAGTTTTGTTTCGTGACCGCGCAAAACCAAACTATATCCACCCAGTAGTTGCCGCTTGCCAAGCAACGCCTTCGCCAAACGTTGTTGCAAAGGTCGGTCCTAACAACGAAGCGAGCAGTAGCTCTGGCTCAAAAGTGGCCGGTGTCACCGTGCGAATTATGGCTAAAGAGGAAGATTTGGTGTCATGACACCAACTATCGCCTACACTATTATATGCGACGACGTGCGCATTGAGAATAATGGAAAACAAATTTTAATCGGAGTGTATGCGGATGGTATAATTTTGACGCACTTGCCAGTCGTGCTTCGACTGGTCTTGTGGGTAGAAGTGAGAAACATACCTAGCGGAATTACACGTTTGCAATTTCAAGCTTTATCCAATGAAGACCCCACACCACTATTTAAAAGCGATGGAGAACTTCAGTCAGAATCGGCGGTAGACATGGCGCATCTTTCGATACCAATGCCCGTAAAATTTCAGTCGACTGGGACATTAGTAATCCAGATGCGCGCTTCTGCAGAAGCGGATTGGGATACTATCAAGACGGTTAAGGTCAGCATGATTAACCCCGAGAGCGTTCCCACCTAGCTTTCGCAGCTTTCTTCGCAATCGCTGCTCGTTCCCCTGCGCTCATCTTCTCGGCTCGCGCTTTGCCTCCGCGCCGCCCCATGCTGACGGCAGCCTTATCCTTGCCGTCGTCAGTCTTCTCGTCTTCTTCCTCGCCAGTGGCGATCTTCATGATCTTCACTGCGTTGCCGATCACGTCGGCGGGGCGCTTCTCGCCTTTGGGGCCTTTAGGCATTGCGCACTCTCCATAGGATGAGAGCCCCATAGGATGCGTCGTATGACAATTCCCCTCCGCGTATCTCTGGCTTCCCAGCCAGGGCCGTGGAGAGTTTAATATCAACGACCTCGGCGTTTGGCGGCAGCGTCTTCAACGCATTGTTGATCTGATCCTCGAAGCCACTCACTTTGATGGCCCAAACGAACTTCACCTGCATCCGCGCCTCCTGCTTGTCGCTAAGCATATAGGAGTTCGCGGCCAGAATCGACACCCTGTCAACAGGGTCAGATTTCAAACTGAGACACTACCCGCGCGCCAAGTCACTCGATCCGGCCCAGGTCGCGTGGCGCGGTCCCGGAAACACCCTCCGGTATCCCCGTCGGCCTCCCCCTCGTGTCGGATGGACACCTGCCCATCGGACCTGCGCGAAATTTCATCATGCGGAAAACCATCCTCGTTTTGCATCGCAACACGCAAATGGCTTGAGCATTAATGCACCTATCCGTGAAGATTCTTGATGGCAACCGGTTCCATATCGATGGCACGGGGTGCTAAAAGGCCGCGAACGATAAAAGACGCGCGCCCTGCAAAAGGCTTGAGCGCGCGCTAAGAGGCAAACTCAAACAGAACCCTACCGAAAACATCACGGCAGGAAGCGACCAGAGGACTTGAGCTGGATGGACGCGCGCGTCAAGCAGGATGGCCCCGGGGAATCGGGCAAGGGAGGGGGCCAGGGAATGGCTCCCACGGACACCAATAACCCTCAGTATTTCCACAAGGTCGTCGATTGTCAGTTCGCCTGCCCGACGCACACGCCCGTGCCCGAGTACATTCGATTGATCGCCCAGGGGCGCTATGCCGCCGCCTATCTGCTCAACTGGGAGTCGAACGTCTTCCCCGGCATTCTAGGCCGCGTGTGTGATCGTCCGTGTGAACCCGCGTGCCGCCGTGGCCGCGTCCAGATCGGCACCGAGACGACCGCCAAGGATCCCAGCCTGAAGAACGCAGAACCTGTTGCAATCTGCCGCCTGAAGCGCGTCGCCGCGGATAACAAGGGTGAGATCGACGCGTTTCTGCCGGCTGTCCCTGCCACGAAGAACGGCAAACGCATCGCGCTCGTTGGCGCCGGTCCTGCATCGCTGACGGTTGCTCGCGATCTACTGCCTCTCGGCTACCATGTGACGTTATTCGAGAAAGACCCCCGCGGCGGCGGTCTGATGCGCACCAACATTCCCTCGTTCCGTCTACCGGAGAGCGTGCTCGACGAGGAAGTCGACCGGATCGTTCAGATGGGCGTCGAAGCCCGGTTCGGGACACCAGTCAAGAGCCTGAAAGCCCTCCTCGCCGACGGCTATGATGCCGTGTTCGTGGGCACCGGTGCTCCCCGTGGCAAGGACCTCAAGGTCCCAGGCCGGCAGGAAGCCGACAAGAACATTCACATCGGCATCGACTGGCTGACCTCGATTGCTTTCGGACACGTGACAAGCGTCGGCAAGCGTGTCGTCGTGATCGGCGGCGGCAACACGGCGATGGACTGTTGCCGCAGCGCGCTGCGTCTGGGTGCCGAAAAGGTCACCGTGACCGTCCGCTCGCCTCGCAAGGTGATGAAGGCGTCGGATTGGGAACTGAAGGACGCCTTGCACGAAGGCATTCCGGTCCTCGACAACCACAACCCCAAGTCGTTCGTGATCAAGGACGGCAAGCTCGCGGGCGTGGTCTTCGAGAAGATGGTCGAGAAGGGCGTCGACGCGAAGGGCCGTCCCAAGCTCGAAGCCTCCGGCGAGACGATCACCATCGACTGCGACGACGTTCTGATGGCGATCGGCCAGGACAACTCCTTCCCCTGGATCGAGCGCGACGTCGGCCTCGAATTCGGCGAATGGGACATGCCGAAGGTCGACAAGAAGACGTTCATGTCCACCCGGCCCGGCGTGTTCTTCGGCGGCGACGCCGCGTGGGGCCCCGAGAACATCATCTGGGCGGTCAGCCACGGCCATCAGGCCGCGATTTCGATCGACAAACACTGCCGGGGCGAAGACATCACGCAGCGCCCTGGCCCCGGACATACACTCGTGTCCCAGAAGATGGGCATCCACGAGTGGTCTTATTCGAACAACTATGCCGCGCAGAACCGCACGCCCATCCCGCATGCGGATATCAAAGCGTCGATCAAGAACCTCAAGCTCGAAGTCGAGCTGGGCTTCGATCGGGAACGTGCGGCGAAGGAAGTCGAGCGCTGTCTCAACTGCGATATTCAAACGGTGTTCGAACCCAAGCTGTGCATCGAGTGCGATGCTTGCATGGACATCTGCCCGGTCGACTGCATCAGCTTCACCGACAACGCACCGGAGCGCGCACTGCGCGCAAGCCTCCGCGTACCCGCCCTCAATGCGAGCCAGGACATCTATGTGTCCGACGTCTTGAAGACGGGACGCATCATGGCCAAGGACGAGGACGTCTGCCTCCACTGCGGTTTGTGCGCCGAGCGCTGCCCGACCGGGGCCTGGGACATGCAGAAATACTTCTACGTCGAGGCGAAGGCTTCGCCGGCAGTCAGCAAGCATCACAACGCTTATATTATGCAGTAATCTACAGTCGGGGTCAGACCCGGCGGGTCTGACCCCAGACCAGAAGACAACGACACCATCGAGGCGGGGACAGCCCCGCAGGGTCTGCCCCCGGTCGTCAAAGGGTCCGACACCACCTCGAACGAGCAGGATGGACTGGAATGAGCGGCATCAACGATTTCGTCGTCAAGTTCGCGACCGTGAACGGCTCTGGCTCCGCCTCCGCCAACGCGATGTTCGCCAAGACGCTGTTCCGGATGGGCATAACGGTAGCGCCCAAGAACATCTTCCCGTCGAACATCCAGGGCCTGCCGACGTGGTACGAAGTCCGGGTTTCCGAAAAGGGCTACAACGCCAGACGCGCGGGCATCGATCTGCTCGTCGCGATGAACCCGCAGACCTACCAGGACGATCTAGCAGAAGTCGTTCCCGGCGGCTGGCTGCTGTACGACAGCTCGATGCCGCGCGTGTGGCCGCGCTCCGACATCACGGTGCTGCCCGTCCCGATCGCCCAGATGTGCGCGAAGAAGTGGGCCGATCCTCGCCAGCGCCAGTTGTTCAAGAACATGGTCTACGTCGGTGCCCTGTCAGCACTGCTCGACATGGACATGGAGGTCATCAAGACCGTCGTCGGCGACCAACTCAAGGGCAAAGAGAAGCTTGTCGCCGCCAACCTCGAGGCGCTCAATCTCGGCCGCACCTATGCCAGCGATCATTTCGACTGCCCGCTGCCGATCAAGGTTCGCCATGCCCAGTCGACCAAGGGCAAGATCCTCGTCACGGGTAACGAAGCAGCCGGGCTTGGTGCCGTCTATGCCGGCGCCACAGTGTGCGGCTGGTATCCGATCACGCCGTCGACCTCGATGGTCGAAGGCTTCGAAAAACACGCCAAGCGCTTCCGCGTGGATAAGGACGGCAAGAAGAACTACGCGCTTGTCCAGGCAGAGGACGAACTCAGCGCGATCGGTGTCGCCATCGGCGGCGGCTGGAATGGCGCACGGTCGTTCACCGCGACTTCAGGTCCCGGCGTCTCCCTGATGAGCGAGTTCCTCGGCCTCGCCTACTTCGCCGAGATCCCCGTGGTGCTCTACGACATCCAGCGCGGCGGCCCATCGACTGGCATGCCCACGCGGACCCAACAGTCCGATATTCTGTCGGCCGCCTACGCGAGCCACGGCGATACCAAGCACGTCCTGCTGTTCCCTTCCGATCCCACCGAGTGCTTCTCGATGAGCCGGGACGCATTCGATCTCGCCGAGCGGTTACAGACGCCCGTCATCATGATGAGTGATCTCGACATCGGCATGAATGACTGGGTGACCGACGCGTTCGTATGGGACGACGCCTACGTGCACGATCGCGGCAAGGTGCTCGACGCCAAGGCGCTCGACGCATTCAAGGACGTGAAGGGCCAGGAGTGGGGCCGCTATCTCGACGCAGACGGCGACGCGATTCCCTACCGCACGCTGCCCGGCACGCATCCGACGAAAGGCTCGTTCTTCACGCGCGGCACCAGCCACGACGAGTACGCACGCTATACCGAGAACGGCGACATCCACGCCCGCGTAATCGACCGCATCCGCCGCAAGTTCGACACCGCGGCAACGCTGGTGCCGAAGGCGGATATCGATATCCGGGACAAGTCTGGCAAAGTCGGCATCATATACTTCGGCGCGACCAAGCCCGCCGTGATGGAAGCGCAGGACGAGATGAACGCTGCCGGCTACCGGCTGAACTCGATGCGACTGAAATCGTTCCCATTCGGGACCGAGGTCCGGGAATTCTGCGCCCAGCA
>CANJPN010000267.1 GCA_947475855.1 Bradyrhizobiaceae bacterium | reverse complement strand
GGTTCTCCGGCCAGAGCAGTATGAGATTGATGATCCAGATGGTGATGACGCTGACGGTGGCGAAAACGTAAGTGCGGAATATGTCGCCAGATGCCAGCGCGACCGGCACAAGAAAACAAAGGTTGAGCGTGGCGAAGAATGTCAGCAGGAGTAGCAGGGTGCCGGCCGCGAGTTGGACCCCGTGCATGAGCGCGAAGTAAGCGGCAGTTTCGTCCACCAGCCTGAAGCGATCAGCGAGCGCATCATTCGAGAACCATCTGGCGGTCTCCACTAGACCGTTGCGCATCGCGATGGGCATCTGAAGGTAGGGCGGCTCCGGCTTGGCCTCTGCCAGCCATTTCCACTGGAGCCACTTCCCGGCATCTCCTGGCGCTATGCCGATCCTGTCCCCCACGAGCATGGCGGCGCACAGTACGATGGCTATGCCGGCAATCGTGCTGAAGAGCGGGATTGCCAGCGGTCGCTCCTTGCGAAACTCACGCGACCGAGAGTAGCCCGCGTGGGCGGCGAGGAGGCACATCAGGAGGGTGGCGAGGGCGATGAACTCCTTTTGCGCGCCGGCCAATTGGGTGCGGAACACATATATGCCGAGCAACCCCATGCAGCTCAGGATGAGCGAGACGAAGGTGACGGGGAATACGACGAGAGCGAGGATCTTTACGATCGCATTCAAGATGCGGCGGTGCAGCCATGACGAGGCGCGGATGAGGACGTTGGAACCGGGGTTGGCGGTCGCGGCGACTTCGGCAAAGAAGCGCACGCCGAAGGCCGTCATCATCAGCGCGCCGATCAGGTTGAGGAAACCCTGGCGGTAGTAGGTGATATCAGCCCAGTGGGCCGTGCCGATGCGGAAGGTGCCGCCGTCGAGCCGGCCGTTGCGGATGATGTTGTAGCGAATGTTGGTGCCGTCTGGATCGTAGTCGGCGTCGGCAGTGGCGGTCTTGCCTCTGCGGTCAGGATCGCGCGGCTCCACGATGATGCCGTCCTTGTCCCGCTTCTCATGCACCTCGTGCACTTCGGCGCCGGTTTCGAGAGCGAGCCCGGGGCGCGCATGCTTGAGCGCCTGGCATACCTCCTGAATCATCTGTTGCCGTTCGGTATTGCCAATGCCGTGAACCAGGGCGACGGCCCAATGATCGCTTTTGCGGGCTTCGTTGCCGTTCATGCCGGACCTCAATGAAAGAACAAATGAACTCTTCAATAGGCCAGTGCTTGGTGCTTCAACGGATCGGCGAAGTGCGTCGCCTGCGATTTGCTCCAAGTGGGGTCAGAAAATCAATACGGGGTTCTGTTCGCCATTCATTCGCGGCCGTGAGTGGCGACATGTTGCAACAGTTGCTTTCGGAGACGCCGTAAAATCACTACACTCGGCTGGCTGCCGGAACAAACGTCAGCCGCGAGCCGGCCGGTTGGGGACGCAATTGGGCGTCCACGGAAAGTTGCGCTGAGATAAGTAGAATTTGGGAGGAGTTTCAGGATGAAGTTGCTACAGAAACGTCTGCTTTTACTTGCCGTTTGCAGCTTGTTCGCGGTCGGCGGGCTGGTCGGTATCGCGGTGCCGGCTGGTGCTCAATCCGCTGCCGGTTTCACGACCATGCTCGATGCCAAGAACATGGGTGACTGGAACAAGAGCGGCGATGCGAACTGGCGGATGGAAGATGGCGCTGTCGTTGCCGACAAGGGCAAGGGCGGCCATCTCGTCAGCAAGCAGAGCTACAAGGATTTCGTGATCCGTGCGGAATTCTGGGTCACGCCGGAGGCCAACAGCGGAATCTTCATTCGCTGCGACCCCAAGTCTATCGGCGCAAAGACCTGCTATGAGGTCAACATCTGGGATACCCGGCCCGATCCGAGCTATGGCACCGGCGCCATCGTCAACTTCGCCGAAGTGAAGCCGTTGCGGAAGGTTGCGGGGAAGTGGGCCACGATGGAAATCACCGCCAAGGGCCGGCACATCGTCGTGAAGGTCAACGGCCGCAAAACGGCGGATCTGCAGAACGGGATGTTCGAGCAGGGCCACTTCACGCTGCAATACGGCGGCGGTGTCGTGAAGTTCCGCAAAGTCGAGATCAAGGCACTTTGAGCGAGACGGGCAGTCCATGAAGGACTGCCCAAATCGGCTCACTTGTCACCGATCACCGCGACTGCGGAAATCTCCAGCATCATACCGACAGCCGGCAGGCTGTGTACGGTAATTGTCGTGCTGGCCGGGAAGTTTCCATCCGGCCAGAATTCGCGGCGGATCGGCATGAGCGGATCGAGAAGGCGCGGGTCTGTCAGGTAGACCGTGATCGTGACCACGTCCTTGATGCCGCCGCCGGCTCGCTTTACCACAGCATCTATCGCGCGGAAAATAACGCGCGCTTGCCCCTCGAAGTTGCCGGCCATCGGCAGCCCCGTCTCATCGACGAGGCCCGTTTGTCCTGACACCCAGACGATGCGGCCGCCTTCGGTAACGACGCCGGGCGTGAAGCCGCGGGACTGGGCGCGATCCTGCTTCAGGTAGTCGCGTGCGGCGAGGGGGCTCGAAAGCAAGACCAAGGATGCGGCGATCAGCGATACGGCTCTCATAGCGACCTCGGTTACGAGAATAGTGCTGCCTAAAGCAGGTGGCTAACTCACCTCGAAGGGAAGCACGACGGGACTGCGGAAGTTCGACGACGATATCCAGTCGAGCTTCGCCGTCGTCAGACGATAATCCGGCACGCGCGATAGGAAACGGCGCATCGCGACGTCGGCGACGAAGCGCGCCATCTGACTGCCGAGGCAGAAGTGCTTGCCGCCGCCGAAGCCGAGATGCCCTGTGGGTTTGCGGTCGATGTCGTAGACTTCCGCGTTCGGAAACTTCCTCTCGTCGCGGTTGGCGGCGCCGTACGCCAGAAGCACGGTATCGCCGGGCATGATGGTCTTGCCGTGCCGCGTCCATTCGCGGGCCGCGGTTCGTTTGAACCGCTGCGCCGACGTGTTGAAACGTAGCGATTCCTCGATCGCGGGCAACATCAACGCCGGGTTTGCTACGATCCGGCGGCGGGCTTCCCGATGGTCGTGCAGGTTGAGCGCGACGAGGTTCATGAAGCTCGACAGCGATTCGATGCCGGCCATCACGAAGGTGGCGGACGTCATTACGATCTCTCGGTCGGTGAGGCGCTCGCCGTCGATCTGTGCCTCGGCCAGCCGCGTGATGAGATCGTCCGATGGTGCCTTGCGGCGTTCGTTGACTTCGGTGTCGAGGAACTTCGCCAACCAGCCGAACGCCTCGATCTGCTCTGGGTTACGGCCGCGCACGCTCTTGTCGGTCGAGATCGACAGCACGACCTTCCGGCGCATTTCGAGGGCATCGCGCGTAGGCAAGCCCATCAACTTCAGAAGGATGTTGATGGTGATTTCACTCGAAAACTCCGTGACAAAATCGAAGCGTCCCTTCGCGACGATGCGGTCGAGCGCGCGGTCTGCAAGCTCCACGATCGGGCCTTCGAGATGCTCGATGTTCTTTTTCATGAACGCGGCCTGAGCCAGCGCGCGCAGCCGATCATGGCGGGGCGGGTCGGTGGAGCCGAGGGTCGCACCTGCGCGTCCCGGAATCTCGTCGATGAGGTTTCCGGAAGTCGACGAGAACGTCTCCCAATCCTGTACAGCCTGCGAGACGTCGTCGTATCGGGTCAATATCCAATGTTTGTCGCGCTCCGACCAGTGCACGGGCGCGTGATCGCGCAGCCACTTGTAGATCGGGAACGGATCGCTATCGATCGAGGGGTGGTAGAGATCGTATGGACAGTCGTTGCCATCGGCAGAGGACATGTGCGATTTCCCAGGATGCGTAGAAGGTCGGGCTGAAGGCTACGCGGAGTTCGTGCCCGCGTCCAACTCTTGTGGTCGGATGACAGCTCACGTCCCTGCGGATCTTGGCGGGACGAGATGAAAAGCTGCATGGTGGGACCTCTGATAGCCCACATGAAGATCGATAAAGGACCAGAGATGCTCGTTTCGCGGCGCAACATAGAAATCGAATGGGGCGATTGCGACCCTGCCGACATCGTCTACTTCCCGAACTATTTCGCCTGGTTCGATTCCGGGCTGATGCACCACTTCGCGAGCGTCGGGCTACCGAAGAAGGAATTGCTGGCGAAATACGGACTTACCGGCTGGCCGTTGCTCGAGACGAAGGCGCGGTTCATGAAGCCTTCGACGTACGGCGAGACTGTCGTCGTCGAGACGGAGATCGTCAAGTTCGGGCGGACGAGCTTCGACATCGAATACCGGCTGAAGCGTGGAGAGGAGACGGCCATCGAATGCTCCGAACGGCGTGTACTCGTCGGCCGCGATCCCGATACGGGTAAGCTCAAGCCGTTCCCGATCCCGGAGGAGGTCAAGGCGCTGTTTGCGTGAGGCGGGATCGAACCGTTCCGGGCCGATAGCTCGGGCGGCTATTTCGCTTCGTACACCAGCTTGCCGCCGACCATGGTGATGACCGGCTTGATGTCCTTGATCTGGCTCGCGGGCACCGTGAGGTAATCCCGATCGAGGACAAGCAGATCGGCGAGATAGCCTTTTTGAAGCGAGCCGAGGCTGCCGTCCTGGAACAAGAAGCGTGCGTTGTTGCGCGTGTGGGCCGCCAGCGCTTCTTCGCGCGTGATCGTCTGGTTGTTGACTTTGCGCCCACCGACCATCTCGCCGGTGACAGCGAACGAGAGCGTGTAAAACGGATTGGACGGCGTCACTGCGGTGGCGTCCGATCCCAGGCCCCAGGGAATTCCACTGTCCTGGACCATTCGCATCGGCGGCATGCTCCACGCGCGCTCGCCGTGGACCTTGTGCATGAGCGCACCTTGGATCAGCGGACGCGAATGAATTTGGGCCGACATGCCGAGCTGTTTCATGCGCTCGATCTGGGCCGGCGTCACCTGGTCCAGGTGCGAGAACGACCAGCGAAGCCCCTTTATGGGGTTAGTCTTGGCGATGGACTCGTAGGTATCGAGGAACGCGTCGATTACGGGCTCCATTTCGACGTGGCTGTTGAAATAGATGCCGCGGCTCGCCAGCGCCTCGGCTACGCGGCGCATCTGCGCGATGTCTTCGGGCTTCGTGTTTCCGCCGGAGCGAAGAAGCTGAGTGGTGACGGGAGAAAAGGCCGTCTCGCCCCAGCCGACATGATCGTGGTAGGCGTTGCCCTGAAACGTCTTGAGGTCGCGGATTTCCGCCAGGACCTTGTCGACTTGACCAGGGGTCGATGGCTGCCGGATGGTCGTGTAGAACGCGCGGACATCGAGTTCGCCGCGGTCTGCCAGTACTTTGTAGGGAGCATAGTGGCGCTCATCGATGCCGCGGCCGCCAGCATCGAGCCAAGCCGTGATACCGAGGGAATTCAGGTAACGCACGAGCTTGCGCGTGTTGCCGAGCCAAGCGTCGGGATCCTTGTGGGGCACTTTCGCCGCGACGAACGCAACGCCGCCGCCGCCACGAACGACGCCTGTCGGCTTGCCGTTCGCGTCCTTTTCGATGGTGCCGTTCGGTGGGTTTGCCGTTTTCTCGTCGATACCCGCTGCCTTCAGTGCGGCCGTGTTGAGGTAGCTGTGATTGTAGATCGATTGCAACACGACGGGATGGCCGGGCGCGAGCTTGTCCAGCTCCGCCAGCGTGAACGGTTCCTGGCTGTCCTTGAATTGCTCCTCCGACCAGCCGCCCAGGACCGCGATCCATTCTCCTGCGGGGCTCGCTTTGAGGCGGGCGAGGAGAAGCTTGACGGCATCCGCGCGCCGCGTGACACCGTCGAAACGAAGTTCGTCGTGCTCGGCCGCGCGGATCCAATGGGAGTGGTTGTCGATGAGGCCAGGGATCACCGTGCGGCCGGCGAGATTGATTACCCGTGTGTCCGTGCCTCGCAGCTTGTTGATGTCGGCTGTGGTGCCGACCGCCAGGATCCGCCGGTCCTTGATCGCAATGGCCTGGGCGATGCTGGATTTGTCGTCGACTGTCACCACCTTGCCGCCGATGAGGACGACATCTGCCGCCCGTGCCTGGGGCGCTGATGTTTGAGCAGCTACGTGCGTGGCCGCGACTACAGCGGCTGCCGACATCACCAATGCTCGAAGCATTGTCGTTCCTCCCTTGGTTGGGTTGCCCCATATGGTTGAGATCAACATGACCAGCGTCGATAGCGATGGCAAGGGGGACGGGTGCGGGCAGATGGGTTACTTCGGGCGAGGCCGAGAACCGAGTTTTACCTGGTGGGACCTTGCTGCGGCCAACGGGGTGGTCCCCTTGTTGCCAGGAGCTGTGGCGGATACAAATCGGCGTAGCGAATCCCACGCACAACGCCGGACCGGAGCCCTATGAAAATCAAGAGTATGACCGGGTTCGCGCGGACGGAGGGCAGCCACGGCGCCATGCGCTGGCACTGGGAGCTGAGGAGTGTGAACGGACGGGGACTTGATCTCCGCTTTCGCCTTCCACCGGGGTTTGACCAGATCGAGCCGAAGCTGCGGGAGGCGGCCCAGAAGCGCCTCGTGCGCGGCAGCGTCAACGCGACCCTGTCGATGCAGCGTGACGCGAGTACGGCTGCCATACGGCTCAACGAGGCAGCTCTGCTGCAGGCGGTCGCTGCAGTCGACCGCGCGCGTGAGTTGACGGGTTTGGCGCGACCTCCGTTGGAGGCTCTCCTGTCGATCCGCGGCGTGCTGGAAGTGGCCGAGCCCGAGGATGCGGGCAACGAGGCGTTGCTCAAGCCGGCCGTCGCGAGCTTCGAAGCGGCGCTGGACGGCCTCATCGCAGCGCGGGCCACGGAAGGGCGGCGGCTCGGCGAGATCCTGGCTGACCAACTCGCACAGATCGAGATACTGGTGGCGACGGCCGCCAATTCGCCGGCGCGGAGTGTCGAGGCGATCCGTCAGCGACTCGCCGAGCAGGTGGGCAAGTTGATCGATGCGTCGGCCCAGCTAGATCCGGCGCGGTTGCACCAGGAGGCGTCGCTGATCGCGACACGTGCGGACATCGAAGAAGAGGTCAAGCGGCTCGGTGCGCATATCGCCGCGGCGCGCGAGCTTCTGGTTGCAGCCGAACCTGTCGGGCGAAAGCTCGAGTTTCTCGCTCAGGAGTTCAACCGCGAGGCCAATACGCTGTGTTCGAAGGCGAATGCTCCCGAGATTACCCGCAGCGGCCTCGGGCTCAAGGCGGTGATCGATCAGCTTCGCGAGCAGGTACAGAATATCGAATAGGCGGACTGTTCTTTTCGGGGAGACTCTCCCAAAATCCAGTCCCGCGCAGAAAACAGAACCTCGAAAATGACCGATACCTCATCAGCTTCCGTTCATCGCCGCGGCTTGTTGCTGGTGCTCTCGTCACCATCCGGCGCGGGCAAGACCACGCTGTCGAGGCGGCTGCTTCAGTCCGACACCGGGATTGCGATGTCGGTTTCCGTGACGACGCGGGCGCCGCGGCCCGGCGAAATCGATGGCAAGGACTACCATTTTGTCGATACCGCGCGGTTCCATCAGATGCGGGATGCGGGCGAGTTGCTCGAGTGGGCAAAGGTGTTCGACAACTATTACGGTACGCCCCGCAGCCCGGTCGAGGCGGCCATCGCTGGAGGGCGCGACGTGCTGTTCGACATCGACTGGCAGGGCGCGCAACAATTGGTCGAGAAGCTGCCGCATGATCTCGTGCGGGTGTTCATCCTGCCGCCGTCCGCAAAGGACCTTGCGGCCAGGCTGTCGGCGCGAGGCCAGGACAGCCCCGAGGTGGTGGCACGTCGGATGTCGGCGGCTTCGGCCGAGATCAGCCACTGGCCGGAGTACGACTACGTCATCATCAATGCCGATCTCGATCAGTCGAGCCGGGATCTGACTGCGATCCTCACGGCGGAGCGCTTGAAGCGTGAGCGGCAACTGGGACTTATGGATTTCGTCCGCGGGATGCAGGCGTCGCTCTAAGGGCCGCTTTGCGATCCAACAAAATTTTCGCTGCTGTTCCAACCGGAACAGACGGTTTTTGCGATCTCACTTATTGTTGTGTTGCGACGTTTGCAGCCGTGGCGCTCTAGTTGCTTTACTGGTCGCGGATCCGGGCGCCGAATTGGAGGAGAAGACGTGATGAAGATACTCGTCACTGCCCTTACGCTTGCAGTTTCCCTGGTATGGCTGGCACCGGGGGACGCGGAGGCGCGCAGCCGTGGCTACCGCAAGAAGGCGCCGAAG
>CANJPN010000266.1 GCA_947475855.1 Bradyrhizobiaceae bacterium | reverse complement strand
TGCAACTGTAATTGCTAGGAGGCGACCATGATCTTGCATGCCGCGCCGACGCTGTTTTTCCCCGCCCTCCTCGATCTCGTCGTCACCCCGCGCATCGTCAGTCTGACCTCCTACGTCGAGGTTAGCGCAGAGCGCTTCGCTGGATTGTCACGCGCGGTGACCGCGAATCAATCGCGAGATGCAGCACCTCCCTTCGAGGGGGAGGTCGTACCGGGTCAGTTGCCGCCGACCGTGACCGGAGCCTATCACGTGCGCCTACCCGGTTCGCGTCTCGACAGAACCCTGGTGAGCGGCGCCTCATTCGGACCTGCCTACGAGAACAAGTGGTTCCAAGGTCGGTCCTACGCCCTCCTCGATCTCGACGATCCGACGCTGCGCGCTGCCGAGAAAGCCGATGCCGCCGTCTGGGTGTGCGGTCTCGATTACGAAGGCTGTCTGCGCCCGTTCTACAACGCGATCAGCCAGACAGTAGCGACCAAAATGCACCCGATGCGGTCGACACGCACCCTCGGATCTCCCGCGTGCCTCGCGATCTATCAGCCCTTCGCCGATATCCCCCTCACGCAGTGCAGCATGACGCTGCGCTTCAATCCCCGCCTACGGTTTGTCTCCAATCTCGACGGTTGGGAAATCGCGCGCGCCGATCGTGTGCTCGATGACATCACCTCAGCCCTTCCTCAGATCAGGCTTATCGCAGGTGGAGGGCAGATCGCCCCTCAATCTTCCAGTACCGTCACGGTCGAGATTGCAAACGCGTCAGGCGAGACCCTCGACCGCGACACGACCCTGTTCCTCGAAGAAACCGGTGGGTACCTGCCGTTGAAGCGGATTACCGCGCGCCACGGCCGCGCAACCTTCAAGGTCATGAGTACCGGCCTCGATCTCGGCGAGCGCTTCAAGATCAAGGTCGGCTTCAGGACCTACACCGGCCTTCTCGACGTCCCCTTCGAGGTGGCCTGATGGAGATCAGATATCTTTGGCCAACGCCCGTCGCCCAGAAAATGGTGTTCCTCGATGAGCCCGTGCGCCGCGATCTGATCTCGGTTCTGCTGCGCAAGGACGCCGAGCGCCACAAGATCGGGATCACATCGCCGGAGTTCGAGGCGTTCATGACCTCCAAGAGGTTCTACGCCAGCTCGCACTACAATCTCTTCGCCGAGGCCGACACCCATCCTGAGCACGCTGCAATCAAGACCTTCGAGTGGCTGGCCTACGGTCTGTTTCGAGACTACCTCCATCGCGCCTTCGACATCGGCAACGAGCAAACCGTCGAGGTCGCCGGACGTTGTTTTGGAAACGTGCAGGCGTCCGGCGATCGGACATTCCCTCACTATCACCAGTCCTGCGATGCCGTCCTCGTGCACTACCTCGATGTCGGCGACGGCGAGCCAGAGCCGCCCTCCACCACGGCCCGGCGTGGAACACATGCCCTCTTGCTGCTCGATCCGCGCGGTGCGCCGAATTTTCCGTGGTGGGAAAAGGTCTCCTCGATCACACCCCATCGCGGATTGACGATCATTCATCCAGCACATGTCTGGCACGAGACCAACGTCTGGCGCGGTGAGGGCTCCCGCGTCTGCATCGTCGTGAACTTCCAGGTGCTGAAGCCCGGCTACCTCGATCTTCACCGCCGCATTCCCGCGCCCTGAGGTCATCCGACATGACAGACACCTTGGACTACCGGCTCGTCATGGCGGGCCGGGAAGGATTTACGCGCGACCTCATCTACCGGCCGCACCAGTCGAGGCTGCATTGGGCCGACACTGGCGAGAAGATTGATCTCAGCGCGGTGGCAATGACCTATGATCCAGCACCGCCAGTCTGGGCCCCTGTTCTAGCCGTGTCCCCCGAGGCCCCTGGTCTCAAAACCCGCGCCGTCCGGAACCTGAAAATCCAACTCGGCCTCAAATGCAATTACGCTTGCTCGTACTGCAATCAGGCTTCCCAGCCGCACGACAGTCGAGCGGGGCTCGGCGACGTCCAGGCTTTCCTGCGCGATCTGCCAATATGGTTCGACGGTGGGACCGACGGCGAAGGCTCAGGGGTCCGGATCGAGCTCTGGGGTGGCGAGCCGTTCGTCTACTGGAAAACCTTCAGAGTGTTGGCTGGCGCCTTGCGCGCCGCCTATCCCAACGCACGCCTCAACGTCATCACGAACGGCGCTCTGCTCGACGACGAAAAGATCAATCTGCTCGATGAGCTGGGCTTCAGCGTCGGCATCAGCCACGATGGCCCGGCCATGCGCTACAGAGGCCCGGATCCGCTCGAGAACCCGAGCCAGCGGGCTGCGATCCGCAAGCTCTATGACCGCCTCAATCCATGGCAGCGTATTGGCTTCAATACGGTCCTCCACAAGCACAATACCTCACTCGTCGCGGTACGAGCCCATATCGCCGAGCGTCTCGGCGTGCCTCCGGATGCCGTTCCCCTGTCGACGGAGGAGATCCTGCTGCCCTACGATGCCGGCGGGGTTGCTCTATCGCCGCTCACCGCCGACGAGCAGCTCGCTTATCGCATCCGCGTGTTCCGCGAGCTGGTCACCGGAGAGACAATGACGGTTGCCACGCTACGCACCAAGATCGAAGGGTTCCTCCGATCGCTTGCTCGCGCGCAGCCGTCGTTCACACTCGGCCAGAAATGCGGGATGGATCGCGCCGAGGATCTCGCAGTCGATCTCAAAGGCAACGTGCTGACCTGTCAGAACACGAGTGCCACAACCAAGCATCGGATCGGCGGGATCGAAGCATTCGATGCGATCCGGCTGACGACCGCGCACCATTGGTCGACCCGTGGGGAATGCCGGCAATGCCCTGTCGTCCAGCTCTGTCAGGGCGCTTGCATGTTCCTGCAGGATGATCTCTGGGACCGAGCCTGCGACAACAGCTTTGATCACAATGTTACGGTTCTCGCTGCGGCGCTCTATTGGTTGACGCGATTGGTGTTGGTCGAAATCGAGGGGCCAGCAATAAGGCGGGCCGGCGTGAAAACGTTCCAGACAGGCCTGTTGCAAGCAACGGGGTGATGCAGTGTGGAGCGCATCCGCCGAACGGTCAGACTAGCCTTCATCGAGCGATCCAGGCGAAATATTCCCGCCAAAGCCCGACTTACGGTCATTCAAGCCCGCATTCCCAAGTAGATCGTGATTTCCGCCTACGTCTGATGCCGCAAATCGCCCATTCTGCATCATATTGACGGCATCGGAGGCGGGCGGCGATGTCTCGCTTTGCGGGTGAAGAAATCAGCGGGGCACGGCCGACGAGGGAGAGGGAGCCCTCATGCTCCGCCAGGGCCTCTGCGGCCTTGTCCGACACTAACGTGAACTCGTCGAGATCCACGTCGTCTGGATCTTCCAAGAACATGCACGCAATCTCGATAGTCAACTCGGAACCCGATTGTGGCATTGCTATCTCCCCGGGCCTTGCGTAGCCCTTCCCCACCTTCTCGCTGATAGCGCGCTCCTCGTAGTCCCGCGCCTCGGCTGAGGTCTTGAAGGCCTTCAGCGTCGTCTGCCCATTGGTGGTGTCACCGGCAGTGCAAAACTGACCAAGGCGGCAACTTGAATCTGACCCACCGCATTAGGTGGTTCCTCCTGAGGGGAGGGGCCGATGCTGAAGGCGGAGGAACAGATGGAATTGGTAATTTTGAAGAAGCACGGCGAGAGCATCCGCTCGCTCAGTCGGTCGACGGGTCGATCGCGCAATACGGTGCGTCGTTACTTGCGGGGCGGCGATGCGGCGGCGACACGGAAGCCTGGGCCCAAACGGCCTGAGAAGCTCGATCCCTACAAGACGTACATCATCGATCGGATGGCGGCAGCGTCACCGGATGCGATCCCGGCGTCGGTACTGCTGCGCGAGATCCAGGAGCGTGGCTACGACGGCGGCTATTCCCGCGTGAAGCAGTTCGTTCGCGGTTTAGTTCCGGCTGAGGCCCCCGAACCGGTGGTGCGTTTCGAGACGGAGCCCGGCCAGCAGATGCAGGCCGACTGGGCGACGGTCGGGAAAGGCGCTGGCAAGCTGAAGGTGTTCATCGCCACGCTCGGCTGGAGCCGGATGGCCTACGTCGAGTTCTGCGACGACGAGCAGGTCGAGACGTTGATTGCGTGCCACGAGCGCGCCTTCCTGGCTTTCGGCGGCGTGCCCAAGGAAGTGCTTTACGACAACATGAAAACGGTCGTGCTGGAGCGCAACACCTATGGCCGTGGCGCGCATCGCTTCCATCCGGGCTTCCTGGATTACATCAAGCATGCCGGCGCGCTGCCGCGATTGTGCCAGCCGTACCGGGCGCAGACGAAGGGCAAGGTGGAGCGCTTCATCGGTTATCTGAAGCGCAGCTTCTGGGTGCCATTCGTCGCCACGCAGCGGCAGGCCGGCGTATTGCCCGACAAGCATTCGGCCAACGCGGCGGTCGCCCGCTGGCTCCGCGAAGTCGCGAATGCGCGCGTGCATGCGACGACCGAGGAGGTGCCGGCCGAGCGATTGATCATCGAAAAGCCCAAGCTGCAGGATCTAGCGGCGGCCTATCGCGGACGTTCGGCGCGTATGGCGCTGGCCGTGCCGGAACGCAAGCACGTGATCGGGTATCAGCATCCACTGTCGGTCTACGACTTATTGCTTGCGCCTTGCGAAACTCCTGCAGAGATCCAGCGGGAAGGCGTAATCGATGCTTCGCGGGAGGTCGTGGCATGAGCAACGCCAATCTCCAGCACGAACGCATCACGGCGCTGGCGACCGAACTCAGGCTTCTGGCGGTGCCGGATCTCTACGGCCCGATCGCGCAGACTGCGGCGACGCGGAAAGACGCGAGCTATGCCGACTTCCTCGAAGACATTCTGCGATCCGAACGCGACGCCCGTCACGTCAGGTCGCGCGAGATGTTCACCCGAATGGCGGGCTTCCCGTCGCTGAAAACACTAGCCCGGCTTTCTCCCGGCCGGTGGTTTGAGGCTATCACGGCGGCCGGTTGAGCGACGAGCGGGGACGGTGGTTTGATCAGGCCGCACGTCATCACCCCGCCGATCTGGCAGCTTGGGCAAGCGCATCGATGTTCCTCCGTTGTTGAAGCTCTGGCTCAGTCAGCGCGTCGGCGCTCATTGGCATAATCGCCGCTGCGCCAGCACGAAGACGTCGCGCGCCGGACACGCCGAGGCGAACGCCAGCTTGACCCGTCTGACGCTCACCGTGACGAGCGCGCCTATCTTCAGCAGCTGCAGGCGGATCGTGCCGCACGTCGCACGCTCGAAGTCCGTCCCCACCAAGCCGATGCGGCGCACCGCGCACATCAGCACGTAGGCGAACGACGACAGCCACAGACGCAGCTGGTTCGCGCGCATGGTCGGCGCTGGCGTGCGGTCGGCGAACAGGTCGGCCTGGCACTCCTTGATCCGGTTCTCCATCTCGCCGCGCTGACAGTAGACGTGTTCGTAGAGGAACTTCGCCGCACCGAACGCTGGATCGACGTTCGTCACGATGAAGCGCGGGTTGGCTTCCCCTTGCGTCCACTCGGCCTTGCCGATCACGCGGCGCTTCGCACTCCAGCTGTCGCGCGTGCGATACTCGAAGTCGGCGAACACGCGCGCCGGCTTGGCCGTGCGCTTCGACTTGAGTTTCGCCTTGCGGCTCTCGCGCGCGATCCGCTTGTGCAGGCGGCTGTTGCCGGCGAGCCCAAGCACGTATTTCACGCTGTTTTCTTCGCACCACGTCATCAACTCGTCGCGGCAGAACCCGCTGTCGGCGCGGATCACGATGCTGACATTCGGCCAGCGCTCGCGGATCTGGGCCACGATGCGTGCGACCTCGTCCTTCGCCCCGTGCGCGCCATCGACGCTCGACGACCTAAGCTTGGCGCAAAGCAGATGACGGCCGCAGAAGATGTACAGCGGCAGATAGCAGTAGCAATCGTAGTAGCCGTGGTAGTGGCGGCCTTCCTGGAAGCCGAACAGCCGGTCGTCGGTCGCGTCGAGATCGAGCACGATGCGGATCGGCGGCTCGCGATAGGCTTCCATGAACACATCGACGAACAGCCGCTCGATGGCGCTGGGATCGTGGTCGAGCTTGTGATGCCGGTCGTGTCCGATCTTGCCTGCGTGCTCCAGACGGTTGAGCGTCGACTTGCCCGCGAGCGCATCCTCGGGCCGATCGAGCGCGGCCATCAGCGCGGGATCGAAGCGCAGCGCGTCGTGGTCGATCAGGTCCTCGTAGCCCAGCCCGACGCCGAAGATGCGCTGGCGCAGAAGGTCGATTTTCGCGTGCACGATATAGCCGGCGTTGCGATAATCCGCGAAGCATGCCGCCAACCGCTCGCACAGCCCGATCCGCTTGTCGGCCGCCGCCAGAAGCACCACGCCGCCGTTCGACGTGATCGCACCGCCGTCGAAAGCGCCCACAAGTTTGCGCCCGCCGGAGGTTCCGAAGTCCATCTCCGTCTGGCTACAGTGTGTGGGCATCGGGGTTCGTCCTGTGCTCAGCCCAAGTCGTTGTCGCAAAACAACTTTGACTGAGTCGGCGCCCCTATGCGCCTACCGGCGTGAGAAAGTCAGGTTAGTCGTCTGGATCGGCGGCTATGTCTTTCTAGGTCTCCGGGGCCAACCGGAGCCGAAGTTGCCCGGCGTTCTGATGGGTGCCTTCGGAATCGCGGCTCTGATCATGCTGCACGTCATCCTCGCGATTGGGCCCCTGACCCGGCTAGACCGACGTTTTCTGCCCGTGTTGTACAACCGTCGGCATCTTGGCGTGATGATGTTCTTGGTCGCCGCTATCCATGCGGCGTTTGGGATCGGTGAAGTGCTCAAGAGTGACGGAGATACTCCGCTCGCGGTAATTATTTCTGGCACAAAGTCGGCCGCCGAAGTTGGATTTCCGTTCGAACTGCTCGGTCTCGGCGCCGTAGTCATTCTCGCGCTGATGGCGTTTAGCAGCCACGACTTCTGGCTTTCCAAATTCACGCCCGGTCTCTGGAAATGGCTCCATATGGCTGTATACGTTGCCTATGCCTTGATAGTACTTCACGTCATGCTTGCCAAATTGATGCAGGACAGCAGCAATCGTGATAATTTCTTTCCTAGCGCGCTGATCTTTGGCGCTGTCGTGATCGTCTCTCTGCACATTATCGCCGGCTGGCGCGAAGCCAGGTTAGATGCGCAACACTCGACGATAATGGATAAGGTCGACAGCGAACACTGGCTCGAAGTTGGCTTGGTCGACGACATCCCTGACAACCGGGCAAAAATCGTTTGTCCTGCGAATGGAGAGCGTATCGCCGTGTTTCGGCACGGCGACAACCTATGCGCGATTGCTAGCGTTTGCGCGCACCAAGGTGGCCCGCTCGGTGAAGGCCAGATCATCGACGGATTAATAACCTGTCCATGGCACGGCTACCAGTTCCAAATGCACAACGGATGTGCACCCGCACCTTATACGGACCGTGTCGCCACCTACCCTTTGCGTATCGACGGGCGGCGTGTCTTCGTCAATCCCACGCCTAACGCTGGCGTCGTCTAACTCAACCTGAAACCGCTGCGGCCGGGCACTATGGCGACCATGAAATTCCATTCAGATACCCCCATTCAGATGAGGCAAACATGGAGAGCGACTGGATTGACATCGGCGCAGCCGAAGATCTCTCCCAAAAACCCTTGCAGCGGCTTTCCGCGCGCTCGACGCAAATAGCCTTGTCGTTTCGCGATGGCGTGTTCGGCGCAGTGTCGAACACCTGCAACCACGTCGGCGGCCCGCTCGGCGATGGAGACCTCGTCGGCGAATACGTTGCCTGTGCCTGGCACCAATGGAAGTACCACCGCTGCACTGGCAAGGGCGAGCCGGGCTTCGAGGAGGAGGCGGTGCCGTCTTTTCCCTTGAAGGTCGAGGCGGGCCGTGTTCTCGTCGATCTCGCGGGCGCCACCAAGCGCATCAAGAAGCCGCACGCGCCGCATCCGCTGGCCCGTCCGGTTAAGCGCGCGCCCGGCCCCTTGCGCATCGTCGGCATATCGACAACCGCCATGGACGGCGCCAATCCACGTTTTTCCGGCTCGGACCATCTGCTCGGGCACTGTCACATTAACGGGACTGAGGCATGAAGGTGTCGTGTCAGACCCAGCTGGTCATGCGGCGAGCATAACACAAGAAATTTCGTGCCATGCAACCATCGCCGCTGCACGCAGCGTGCGATAGTCGGTTGCGTTGTGGGCGTTGC